>JABSRS010000214.1 GCA_013214885.1 Gammaproteobacteria bacterium | reverse complement strand
CCCTTTCTTTAGTACTGGATTTGATATTAGATTTGATACATGATTTAAATGTTACATCGCAGCAGTAAAAATATCACAAATCTCTTGATGAGTTGCTTGCTTTGGATTGGTCAAGCCACAGACATCTTTGAGTGCATTATCGGTTAATACCGAAATATCCTGAGCCTTGACGCCTAAATCTTCAAGACCTGCTGGAATACCAACAGTTTTCGATAATTGCTCAATCGCGGTAATTGCCGCGGCAGCACCTTCTTTAGTGGTCATGTTAGACACATCAACCCCCATTGCTACAGCAACATCCGATAATCTGGCTGGACAAACCTGGGCGTTATAACGCTGAACATGTGGTAATAACACCGCATTACAAACCCCATGAGGAAGGTCATAAAAACCACCGAGTTGGTGCGCCATCGCATGAACATAGCCTAATGATGCATTGTTAAATGCCATGCCAGCCATAAATTGAGCATAAGCCATTTGCTCTCGAGCCGCCATGTTCTCGCCGTTACTCACCGCTAAAGGCAAGTTTACTTTGATTAATTCAATAGCTTTAATTGCCACGGCATCAGTAACAGGCGTTGCTGCGGTTGACACGTAAGCTTCGATTGCATGGGTTAACGCATCCATGCCAGTGGCGGCAGTCAATGACGCAGGCATTGCGACCATTAATGATGGATCATTGACCGATAAAATAGGGGTGGTGTGTTTATCGACAATCGCCATTTTAACGTGTCGTTCTTCATCGGTAATAATACAGAAACGGGTCATTTCAGACGCCGTGCCAGCGGTGGTATTAATCGCAATTAATGGCATTTGTGGTTTAGCTGATTTGTCGACGCCTTCGTAATCGGCAATCTTGCCGCCATTGGCAGCAACAAGTGCGATACCTTTAGCGCAATCATGGGGTGAACCACCACCGAATGACACCACAAAATCACAATCATGATGTTTTAACACCTCTAAACCATCATTAACATTGCTGATTGTTGGGTTAGCTTGCGCCTTATCAAACACCAACGTTGCAATGTCTTTGGCATTGAGCATATCGGTAAATTGTTTAACTAAACCTATTTTGTTGAGTACCTGATCGGTCACCACTAAACCTTGTTTAAAACCTAGGCCTTGAATAAATTCAACGGCCTGCTCTAAACAACCTTCGCCCATTAAGTTAACTGGTGGGATATAAAATGCTGTGCTCATATCAATTTCCTTTTGTAGTTTATAACACCATATAATCAGGAAACTGAACATCGCAATTTGATCTAAAACAAACTGATCATCGTGAAATTACCATTACTTTTTTATTACCCTCCCCTTTGATTCAACATATTAAATCATCATTTTTACCCTTTGGTAGCCTTGTGATTTACTGGAAGCTATTTATTGAGAGGATTTGAAGATTTCCAGCTTTATTAACTATGTTAAGGGCAAAATGGCTAAGTAGTATTTGGGTGTTGATGGCAACAACCTTGTAAAAAAACCGAGAGTCCGAAGTAGACTGTGGTGCACAGCGGATGATCAGTATTTTCTAAGGCGCTTGTGGGGCATAGCGCCATAGGGTTTATTGTGCCAATGTTGAGTTGGAGATTAAGTTTTGTATGGGTAATGCCGAATTAACGCCCAACTAACCAGTAAACCTCACTGGTTAGTTGGTGCGATGTTTTGCGTCTTTTTGCAAAACGCGTGACTGTACACCGAATCTGCGTTAAGTTGCTTGTTGAACGAAGCCGCTACGCGACAGAAAACCACCTCTCATCTAAACTCTAAGTAAGCTTAATTTTGAGCCTTAATACTTGGAGTCTATCATGAACTCTCAAGAAAAAAACCACTTTGCCGCACTTTATGAAAACCACCTTAAGCGAATGAAATTACGAGGGTTAAGCGTTAGTACCATCGATGCCTACTCCCGTGCAGTGAGGCGTCTCGCTGAGCTTTTTGATTGTTCACCAGACAGGTTATCTCACACTCAACTTGAAGATTACTTTCTCCAATTGATTGAATCTCACTCTTGGAGCACCGTAAAACTCGATCGCAATGGCATCCAGTTCTTTTGGAAGTACGTGCTTAAAAGTGACTGGACTTGGCTCAAAATGATAAAGCCCCCACGCGTGACAACCATCCCCGACATTTTAACCCCCAATCAAATCAATCAACTCATCACGGCAGCCTCTCAAAATCGCTATCGTGTTTTTATATTAACCGTCTACTCCATGGGCTTATGGCGCCAACATAGAAACGCCAATTGGTTATTTCCTAATGCACGAGGCAATAACGAAACCATTAAACACGCCACCACATACATGAATAAAAGCGGTGTTCAAACGGCACTAAAAGCCATTTTGCAGACCTGCGGCATTAAAAAAAAATTACGATGCATTCTCTTCGCCATTGCTACGCCACACATTTACTTGAACAACGTGTTAGCTTACGGCAAGTTCAGCTTATCCTTGGTCACAAAAGCACGGTTACCACTGAGCGCTACACTCATTTAACTAAAATCATTGAACTCGACTCTCAGCAAGCCATTAATCAGCTCGTCACCAACTTAAACCTATCAAAGCGCGGTGAGCACCATGACGATTAATGAGCTGTTTATCCACTATCAACAGACGCTATTAACCCAATACGCCAGTCAGTTTAAATCACAGCATTACCAAGCACTCCATGCGTTTTTACGTTGTCGAACCAACGCCTCTGGACAATTAAAGTTACACTGCGGGGCGTGCGATCATTATCAATATAACCCAATGTCCTGCGGCCACCACCATTGTGCAACGTGCCAAAATCATGAAACGTCACAAAGGCTTGATAAGCAAACCGCCAAGTTGTTGCCCGTTCCCTATTTTATGGTGACGTTTACCTTACCGTTTCAATACCGAAAATTAGTGCGTGGCAACATCAAAAAGTGGTTTATAGCGCATTGTTTGAATGTGTCATTGCCACTTTAAAGGAGTTTGGACTAAACGATAAAACACTGGCTGGCGAACTGGCCATGACGGCGGTGCTTCATACCCATACCCGGAGGCTCGATTACCACCCGCATTGCCACGTCATTATACCGGGCGGTGCTATCGACAAGAAAAGAAGGCAATGGCGAAAGGTAAAAAACAAATACCTGTTTAATGAGTTTTCGCTCGCTAAAGTCTTTCGTGCAAAAATGATTGATGCGCTCAACAAAGCCAAACTCAGCCTACCTTTCGCCGCCCCTAAAAAGTGGGTCGTCGATTGCCGCCATGTGGGTCAAGGTAAGCCTGCACTTAAGTATTTATCACGCTATCTGTATCGCGGTGTATTAAGTAATAAAGCCATCAAGTCTCATCGAAATGGCATGGTGACTTTTGAATATATCGACAGTGACACCAACAAGGTCGCGCGCCGACAGTTAACAGGCGCTGATTTTTGTTGGCATATATTACAGCACGTTTTACCGAAGGGATTTAGGCGAGTGAGAGATTACGGTTTTGTGCATGGTAATGCGAAAAAATGGCTGGGATTAATTCAATTGCTACTGCACATGATTATCACGCCAGTGATACCCAGAGAACGGCCAAAATTTATCTGTTCGGCATGTCAGGGCGAGATGAATATTGTGGCATTTATCCCTAATAGGCAACGAACGACAAAGGTAGCTTTAACCCTGTCAGCCTAAAAATGATCGAATACTCACATGATAAGGAGTTTATAACTTAGTGAAACATAAACTAAATTTATTAGCCAGATGTGGTTAAGGGGGCACTCAGTCAAAAAATAGTGTGTAACTAATCTTGTTAATAAATCATCAAACGCCAAATCTATATATTTGCTTATAGAAGAACGATCACACTGCATACATTCAACACCGGGCTTGTTCAACAATCTGATAAGATCGTGGCTCGCTCCGCGATCACGATCTATCCTTATTCGTTATGTGTAACTTTACGAGATAACCAGAGTATTATGCCTGCAATGATAATGGGCAGCATTGAAGCTAGGCCAAACACAAAATTACCGCCAACAAAAATTAAAACTGTGGACAATGCAAATGCCAAAATTATGATTATTGCACCCCACTTTAAAGTTTTAGGAAAAGCCAATAATCCACCACCGGCGATTTGAACCAAACCATAAGTAATTATTAGTAGTGAACTAAAACCAAAGCTCTGAAGAAACTGCACTTCTTGAGGTAATTCCATTACTTTAGCGGCACCTGCTGCAATACTTAATAATGCGATCAACGCTATCAAAATATAATTTAAAATTTTCACGTAACCTCCATTTACACATAACGCCAAGTTAAAATGCGCCGCTTTTTGGCGTGATTTTTGAACTTTTTGTTATGTTTTTTTATCATGTAATTTATTTCTCAGCTAAGTCTTTCAACGCTTCATTCATTAAATTTAACATCGGCGGAACACCCTTTTCGATCTTTCCCCGAAACATTGGCGTAATCAGCCCTTTAAATGTTTCTATGTGTGTTACTTTTGTTCCTGTGCTGATTTCTTCTAGCAGAAATATTTTATCATTAGTGAAGATGAATTCAGCCATCATATGAGCGCGCCAGTGAAAATATTTAGGTTCCTCAAGTTTCAAAATAATTGGAGTATATTTTGGGCCATCCTTACCTTTTTCTTCACTCATCATCGTGATACTGAGTTTTGAACCAATAGATGCTATACCTTGTGAAGCATTAATGGTCGGACTCCACTCTTGCCATTTTTCAATATCCTTAATAATTCCCCAAACTTTAGATGGTGGGGCGGATATTTCAATTTCTGTTTTAATTTCTTGCATGTTTCGTCCCTCAATAGCCAAGTAAAGGATGCCTATAAATAATAACGCGCTAAGTATTAGGATTGTCTTTTTCATGTTTTTATCTCCGCTCCTTTTTGATAGTGTTTGCTTCAATGCTCAGCTTCATAATGATTCCAGATAACTGTTGAGTTGTTCCATACCAGCACCCCAGCCATTGCCATGTTCTGACCGAGTGGATTCAAATGCTTGAAGTTCTTCTGGTGTTGGGTTTCGAGGCTCCCATAGAAAGGTTAATTTAGTTTTATCGTCGGACAGTTCTTCAAATAGTAGGGTAGCAAACATATCTCTCGGCCAATTGGGGATATGAGGCATGGGCACAATATCTCCATTTTTGTTAGAAAAATACTGCAAAAAAACTAGCTTTTCAGGAGCTACCACCTTTTCATATTTGGTATAAAGCCACATTTCATGCCCATTGGGCATGGTGACTTTGTGCAATGAGGTGCCGCCATCAATGATGTTCGCTGATACAAATTCACACTTGCAGCCTGCCATTGGAAACATCCAGTTATTGAGGTGTTTTACCTGAGTCCATGCATCAAAAACAAGCTGTCTTGGGGCATTGAACTCTCTAATAATCTCTGAAGGAATTATTTTATCAGTGCTCACTATCCGTTCCCTTTACTTGAATAAGGTTTAAATAATTATCTAGTTGATCCATGGTGCTGCCCCAATATTTTTCGAGCTGGTGCATCCACTCTTGAATAGGGCGTAGTTCTTCTGGTTGAATTCGATAAAATCGATATCGGCCTTCTTTTCTTTCGGAAACTATACGCACCTTTTTTAAGACACTTAAGTGCTTCGAGACCGTAGGCTGAGACCACTTAACAATGTCGACCAGTTCATTAACAGTCATTTCTTTAAGGGCGAGCTGCTCAATTAACACTCTACGCTTGGGTTCACCAATTGCGCTAAAAATATCGTGTGTGGTTTTTAATCTAGGCATTTGGCTATAATATTCCAATATGGGAATATGTCAAGGCAGATATTACTAATACGCCCGAACAAAAACGAATAATTGGACACGAATAATTGGACAGGCAAAAATATATTGCTGTAATACAGCCTAAACATTTAAACCACTACCCGATTAAATTATAATCGCACGTACTCATATTTTTCTTAAATTGATATTTTTAATCAATTTCTACATTACTGGCGGAAAACTCTAAAATTTGCTGTCACTTAATCAACCGCTATCAATAATAACGATTTAATACCAACTTTTAGGGCTGAATTTTGTCAGTGAACACCTTTGTGCCAGCTGCATCCGTGCAAATGTGCGTTACTGCGTAATATTTTCTCGCTGCCAGCAAAACTACCGTATTGTCGCCTGAAGTTGATAACGGCCTCGAGCCATGTGTCTTGGTCGATGCCTAAGTCTTCTAATATTTTCGGTTCAGTGGTTTCAAGATAGCCACTTTTGTGTGGGTCGATATGTCGCCCGCTCCAGTCGGTTA
>JABSRS010000213.1 GCA_013214885.1 Gammaproteobacteria bacterium | reverse complement strand
TATCCTGATAAGCCAGTGCTGCGGTTGATTGCGGCTGGCTTAGTACGGTCGGTTGACCGCAATCCGTTTGTTCTCTAATACTGGTTAGCAATGGCAAATGTCCTAGCATGGTGACTTGATTGTCTGTCGCCATTTTATCGCCACCATCACGACCAAAAATATGATCGGTGTGACCGCATTGCCCGCACTGGTGATAGCTCATATTCTCGATAACACCAAGTACCGGGGTGTTGACTTTATTGAACATCGCAATGCCCTTTTGAGCATCTGCCAGCGCAATATTTTGTGGGGTAGTGACTATTACCGCACCTGACACGGGAACCTGTTGGGTCATAGTAAGCTGAATATCCCCCGTACCAGGTGGCATATCAACCACGAGGTAATCTAATTGACCCCAGTTTGTTTCAAATATTAATTGCGACAATGCGCGCGATGCCATTGGGCCTCGCCAAACCGTGGCATCATTGGGGGCAACCAAAAATCCTAATGACATCGTTTTTAAGCCACCTAGCACTATCGGTTCAAGTAATTTACCATCGGTGCTTTCGGGCTTTTGCCCAACGCCATTGAGCATCATCGGTAACGATGGCCCAAAAATATCGGCATCGAGCAGCCCCACTTTGGCCCCACCACTTTTAAGTGCCAAAGCTAAATTCACCGCCGTGGTCGATTTACCAACACCGCCTTTACCGGACGCGATTAAAACAACTTGTTTAACCCCTGGAATTTTTTCACTGGTATTAAGCTGCTTATATTGGTAACTCAGGTTAAGCGCTAGCTGATCAAATTGACAAGTATCCGCTAATAAACCGATAAGTTGCTGTTTAAAGCGCTCGACATGATTGTCACAGCCAATGGATAGCTCGATATCAAGTCTCAGCTGATCCTTTTTTAGCACAGCTTTGTTGACGTCACAAAGTGATAATAATGCGGCTTGCGTATGACAAAATTTAGCCGACGCTAATGCTTGGCGTACCTTAATGAGCAGTGATTTGTCACCGCCTCCAAACAACCCCATAAAGACTCCAATTAGCTTGCATTGTTAATTGGGCGTTATTGTACCTAACTTCTGGCATTTCTTATATAAAAAAACCACCTAGACCTCGCATTTTTCCAGTGAAGTTGTGCCAATTTTACGTTAAGATAGCGCGCAAATGATCCATATGAATAATTGAAAGGCGACTCCCCCTGTGACGAAAACTGCAGAGAACACTAGAAAAATATTAGTAACTAGTGCATTACCTTATGCCAATGGTCCAATCCATCTTGGTCACATGCTTGAGTATATCCAAACCGATATCTGGGTTAGATTCCAGAAATTACGTGGCCATGAATGTCATTACGTTTGTGCAGATGACGCGCACGGTACGCCAATTATGCTTAAAGCTCAACAGCTTGGCATAACACCTGAAGCGATGATTGATCAGGTAAATCAAGAACACCAGCAAGACTTCGCTGACTTTGGTGTTGCTTTTGACAACTTTCACTCTACTCATAGTGACGAAAATCGCCACTTTGCAGAGCTTATTTATAATAAGCTAAAAAGTAACAACTTTATCTCCACTAAAGTGATTGAGCAGTTATTTGATCCAGAAAAGAAAATGTTTTTACCCGATCGCTTTGTCAAAGGTGATTGCCCAAGCTGTGGTAGTGAAGACCAAAACGGTGATAACTGTGACTCTTGTGGCGCGACTTATAGCCCAGTAGAGCTTAAAAATCCGCGTTCTGTTGTTTCTGGCGCGACTCCAGTGTTAAAAGAATCAGAGCATTACTTCTTTCAACTGCCAAAATTTGAGCAAATGCTTAAAGATTGGACCCGCAGTGGTTCATTGCAAGTTGAAATGGCCAACAAGCTGGCTGAGTGGTTTGAAGATGGTTTACGCGATTGGGATATCAGCCGTGATGCGCCTTATTTCGGGTTTAACATTCCTGGTACCACCGATAAATTCTTTTACGTGTGGTTAGATGCTCCAATCGGTTACATGGGCAGTTTCAAAAACTTGTGTAATAAAAACCCTGAGATCGACTTTGACAGTTTTTGGGCTAAAGATTCGACCGCTGAGCTTTATCATTTTATTGGCAAAGATATTATCTATTTCCACAGCTTGTTCTGGCCAGCAATGCTTGAAGGTGCCGGTTTCCGTAAACCAACCAGCGTATTTGCCCACGGTTTTGTTACCGTAAACGGTGCGAAAATGTCGAAGTCAAAAGGGACCTTTATTAAGGCACGTACTTACTTAGAGCATTTAAACCCAGAATACCTACGTTATTACTATGGTGCTAAGCTAACTAGTAAGATTGATGATCTTGATTTAAATCTTGAAGATTTTGCCCAGCGCGTAAACTCTGACTTGGTTGGTAAAGTGATTAACATCGCTAGTCGTTGTGCTGGTTTTGTGGTCAAGAAATTCGATGGCATGTTATCAAACGACATTGTTGAGCAAGCATTAATTAACGAGTTTATTGCTGCTGAACCAGAAATTGCTCAGCATTATGAAAATCGTGACTTTAGTAAAGCAACACGTCAAATCATGGCACTGGCTGACAAAGCAAACCAATATATTGCCGATAAAGAACCGTGGCAATTAGTTAAAGATCCAACCAAGGCCGATGAAGTACAACAGGTGTGTTCTTTGGGCATTAACATGTTCAAGATCTTAACCACTTACCTCAAACCTATTGTGCCGCAACTAGCCGAGCAAGTAGAAGCGTTCTTAAACATTGAGCTAACGTGGGATGGCATCAGTCAGCCATTAACCAACCACAAGATCAATAAGTTTAAAGCGATGATGCAGCGTGTTGACATGGAAAAGGTCAATGCAATGATTGAAGACTCTAAAGATAATCTTCAAGCGATTGTTAATACACCAGTAGCACTTGACCCAGAATCACCACTGGCTAAAGACCCGATTAGCGATACCATCAGCTTTGAAGATTTTGCCAAAATTGATTTACGCATCGTTAAAATCATTAAAGCTGAGCACGTTAAAGGCGCAGACAAATTACTGCGACTCGAACTTGATTTAGGCGGCGAAACGCGTCAGGTATTTGCAGGCATTAAGTCGGCATACCAGCCAGAACAACTTGAAGGTAAACTAACGGTAATGGTTGCTAACTTAGCCCCGCGTAAGATGCGCTTTGGCATGTCAGAAGGCATGGTACTAGCTGCTGGACCTGGTGGTGAAGACTTATGGGTGTTAAACCCAGATGATGGTGCCCAACCAGGCATGAAGGTTAAGTAATAGACTGCTGAACATTCTGAACATAGTCACTCTTGCCATCCCTGGCACCGTGACATATCGTTCGTCCTGAACATAAGCCCCGCAAGGGGCTTTTTTAGATCACTAGGAAAATGATGATAAGAATATTTTTATATTTACACTTAGCTGGGCTTGGGCTAATTGCTTGTGGCCTGTATCTACTGCTGTTAACTGACACCTCTTCCCAAGTTAGTGGCATGGTGATGCTCAGTACTGCTCTGGGATTGGGCGGGGTATTAGTGTCACCCTACCCTGTTATCAAGTTTATCCAGTGGGCTAATCGTCAACAGTAACCTTATCGATTAAACAGGTTTTCGCATCAATCCAATAGTGGTGGTTAAAGCCTTTATCGGTTTTTTTCGACTGACTGGCCAATGAACCTTCAATAAATGCATCGGCTTGGCTACCATTTAAGTCATTGAGCTGGCCAAAAGTAAACTTAGCCGCCGACCCTTTTATTTTGACTTCAATAAATGATGGTTCCGTCGTTAACGATGGCAATTCAATCTTCAAACTCAACAAATCTTGACCTGAAATAGTTTGTGCCATATCAGAAAACTCAACGACCCGACCAACCACATGTGCTTGGTTCCAATGTAATGAAGTAGGCTTGGTGATAATCTTGGCAAAACTGGCTTCTAACCGATCATTATTGACTGGCGAATTTGTTCGCGGCTGACGGTATAAGGCGTGAATGTAAATCCCCAAGCCCGCTTTTGCATCCTTGGCAATTTGCTGAGCTAAGTCACCAACCAAGGTGATGCCAAAATAATGTGAAATTTCTTGAAATTCGCCTTGGGCATTGCGCCACTTACGCTTGGTAATGATTTCCAACTCTAAAATTGCTTGGCCACTCGCAAAGTATTTTAACTGATTGTCTTTGCTAACAATATTTCCAAGAAGAACAATATGATTGTCTGAAGTTTGCATGCCAATGCCTTTAAAAATTTTTTAATATGATTATTATAATATATTTATCATTATCTTAGGGGATTTTAGATTGAGAAATCCCAAAAAAGATCCTATGCTTATACCGTCAAAAAAATTAACTAAGGATAAAATAATGTCGACCAAAGGGATTTTAAGCGTAGTTATCGCCTCTACTGCCATTTTAACGGGTTTAGCGTCATACAGCAGCGCGGTATTTACGACCAAAATAGAGCAACAAATTAGCGAAAAAAATAGCATACAGGGAGTTGAGGCCAGCATTATTGAACGTAACAATGGTTTTTTCAGCCGTAAGCAAACTTATAAAATAGTATTATCACCTGATTATGTCAGCCAGGAATTTAATATTAATACAGTGACGGAGCCAGTAGAAATATTTATCCCGCATCATTATGTCGCTTATCCATTATATATTGTTAGTGACTTCCGTCTTGACATGGCTCGGGGTAGCATTTTAAAGTTCTTGGTAGCAAGTAAACTTCGCAATATTCCACATACTGCCAGTATCCATACCAATATCATGTTTAGTTAATCAGATATCTCCGTTAATATCACTCCCCATACTTATCAAATTGATGACATTGAATTTAGTCACCAGGGCGCTAACTTAACGGCCAGTACCGATTTTGAGTTCCTACAGGGCGATTTTGATTTTGATATTGCTAACTTTACCGTCGATGCAGGTAAAAAGGGTAGCTTCAAATTAGGTGGCTTAAGCGTTACTTCTACTTTTGCAACGATTGATGATGTTATGGTTATTGATCAATCTGATGGTTTGCTAAAAAATATCGCATTTAATGCCCAAGACCAAGGCCTTTCTTATGAAGCAAATGATATTAGTACCACGTCAAGCGTGTCTTTTGTTGACCAAAAATTATCAATAAACGCTGACTTTACTGTCAATTCTGTCACGGTCAACAATCCTGATGCTAACTACACCCTAAAAGATTCTGTTATCGAATTCTCATTAGATGATATTGATCAGCAGGCTTATCTTGAACTTGAACAAATATCTCGCCAGCTCAATCCTGAGCCACAGCAAATGACCGAGGTCTTAATGGCGCTAGTTAGTGCTGGCGGCAAAGGAAATATTAGTAAATTTAATTTCAATATTAATGACGTTCAATTTGATTCGAGTGCTCAGTTTTCGCTGGCACCTTATCAGGGAACGGCTATTACTGATGAATTAAACCAGCATGTAGCTCAGAACCTTCAACTAAAGTCGCAGCTGAACTTAAGTAATAATTACGGCCAAATATTCGCTCAATTTAAGCCAATGATTGAACACTTTATCCAAAGTGGTTATGCAGCGGTAGACAGCGAGGGTAATGTTAGTAGCAAGTTGAGTTTCGAGAATGGTCAACTTACTGCTAATGATACTGCGATTAGTATGTAAAAGAAGCTATCACTATAATAAATAGTAATGCGTGTCTGTTAAGAGCTGATGCGCATTTTTGATTGATCAATCGCATACAAGCCAACATCCTTAATTTCCACCCTAGCCCTTCTCTTGAGATGATGTTAGGATCAGGTGAAATTTTTATTAGTAATTTAATGAGAGAAGATCAAGATGGGAAGAGCGTTCCAGAACAGAAAAGAGTCGATGGCCAAAACTGCGGGTCAAAAAACCAAGGTCTATTCTAAATACGGTAAAGAAATTTACATGTGCGCCAAAAATGGTGGCATCGATCCAGATCATAACTTATCACTTCGCCGAATGATCGAAAAAGCTAAAAAAGACCAAGTCCCTACTCACGTGATTGAACGTGCAATTGACAAGGTTAGCAGCAGTGCTGGCGAAGATTACGCACCAGCGCGTTATGAGGGCTTTGGTCCTGGCGGCAGCATGATTATTGTTGATTGTTTAACCGACAACAGCAACCGTACCTACACCCAGATCCGCCAAGCGTTTGTTAAGAACGCTGCAAAGTTGGGTGGCCCAGGTGCTGTTTCTCACATGTTTGATCATCAAGCCGTGTTTGCTTTTAAAGGCGACAATGAAGACGAAATTCTTGAAATGCTAATGATGGAAGATATCGACGTTACCG
>JABSRS010000212.1 GCA_013214885.1 Gammaproteobacteria bacterium | reverse complement strand
TTGAATCCGGTGTCTTTTTCACGGTGATATGATTCGCGCATTAAGCGCCTTAAGATATCTTCAATTAAATCGCCACCAATACCAGCCTCTTCAGCTTCCACACGACGCTTTGCCAACATACTTGCTTCACGCTCAGGCGCATAAATTGGCACGCCTGCGTCGCTCTTCACCTCGCCGACCTGCGCCACTAAGGCAAGCCTCTGGGCTAATAAGTCGATCAACTTATTGTCAACAATATCTATTTTATCTCGTAACAAATCAAGGGCGACACAAGAAATTTGGGTCATGCAGTTTTTCTCCTTCAATTTAAATCAACAAGCTTGTTGATCAATACAGCGGTTGGCTAAAAATCGGCTGATTTTGGCAGCACCTTGTTCCAACAACTGCTGAGTGTCTTGCCAGTTGATACAGGCATCAGTGACCGAAACGCCATAAGCTAATTGCGCTTTAGGCAGCGAACTCGACTGACTTCCCGCAAATAAATGGCTCTCAAGCATTATGCCAGTAATCGAACGATTGCCCGTGCATATCTGTTCGAATATATCATTGGCCACTAGCGTTTGTCGCGTATGATCTTTACTTGAATTACCGTGGCTACAATCGATCACTAATTTTGGCAATAAACCAGCAGATTCAATCTGTTGTTCTATATGACGGACGTCATTTGCCTGATAGTTTGGATTTTTCCCGCCCCGTAAAATAATATGACCATCTCGATTACCTTGAGTTTTCAATAAGGCAACTTGTCCTTGCGCGTTAATGCCCATAAAATGGTGCGAATATGACGCCGACTCAAGCGCATTAATCGCAATATCTAATTTGCCATCGGTGCCATTTTTAAAGCCCACAGCCATCGAGAGGCCACTCGCCATTTCACGGTGAGTTTGAGATTCAGTGGTACGGGCGCCGATTGCTGCCCAGCTAAATAGCTCAGATAAGTACTGAGGACTAATCGGGTCTAAAGCTTCGGTAGCAACGGGCAAGCCCAGCTCTGCTAACCACAGCAATAATTCGCGCCCTTGCCTTAGTCCATTCTCAACATCAAAAGAGCCATCCATCGCAGGGTCATTAAGTAGCCCCTTCCAGCCCACGGTAGTCCTAGGCTTTTCGAAATAAATCCGCATCACCAAATACATATCATCACTGAGTTGATCATGGAGCTTTTTTAGTTTTAGGGCATATTCTTTAGACCTTTTAATATCATGAATCGAACAAGGCCCAGTGACTACTAGTAACCGTTTGTCCCGTCGATGAATAATATCGGCAATCGTCGCACGTGCCCCAGCAATAAAATCTTGAGCACTCTGACTTAAAGGCAACTGTTGTTTCAGTTGTATTGGCGTAATCAGCACTTGCTCTGACGCAATATTTACATTTTCAATCGACGCATTAGACATTTGGTACCTCTAGTTAGACTTTGCAATTTTTCATTCTGTACTTTTTAGCACCATTTGAAAGATAATACAATAATTAGATGGTCACCATAGCGTAATTAGATGCATATTTAGTAAAAGAATGTTTTAGCAAACTTAAACAGCTTAAAAGTGGCAAATTAGTCATTTGGATATATCCTTATTAGGTGATAATTTCTTATAAGGCATTGCAGATGCAACCGAGTATGTGGCACCAAAAAGTAAAACTCATCGGGACGAGTTTTTTTTTAGTGATATTTTTTATATTGCTAATTTGGCTTTTTATTAATAACAACAGGATAAAAACTTCCAGTAATTTTGGGGTTACTCTGAATTTAGCCACCGAATCCATTGCTGCATTTCAACAAAACATTGAAAGATTGCCTCAGTTAATCATCAATAATCAGCATCAATTACTCGCTAGCTATATTGATGACGAATTACCACAGCAACAATATTTATTTAATCAACTATTGAGCCCAATTGAGACCGATAGTGATACCTCACTATTTTGGCACCGTTATACGATTTTATTAAGAAAACTAAAAGTAGGTGACAGCATTGATCTTATGAGTAATCTCGATGCTAGAAAGTTAGTGCGGCTACTCGAAGCAACATCAGAACCTGGAGAAGGTATTACCGCATTGTTTCAGCAACAACAACTCCACAATTTAGCGCAGTTAAATTCAAGCATTTCGATTTCACGCATCATAGTTTTACTGCTTACGGTAGCCGTAACAGCCTTTACTGCATTTTTTTGGTGGTGCGCGACGACACAACAAAAGATTGCGATGAAATATTTTTCATTGTCACAATACTTTTCTCACCATCAGTCCATTACTCTGAGGTTATCCATTAGAGGCAGGATCAAAAATATTAACGATAAAGCTAAGAGTTTTCTAAAACAACAGCAAATTTCAAAGCAACAACTGTTACCAAATGATATAACGGAATACATTAAGCAAGCACTGATGAGTAACAACAAACATACTGAATTCGAATTAGAAGTTTCAGGTCAATTACTGCAATGTCGGCTAACCTTTTGTAAAATAAACCAACAAATATATTTAGAGATGGTAGAAAAAAAACCGACTGAACTTTCGATCAACAGTGATACAGCTGGCATTGAACACGTTTAAAATTTGTCATGTACGCCGAGCGCTTTAGGCGCACTAGATGAACCAATAAACCCTGCTAACACTAATACCGTTAATACGTAGGGTAACATCTCGATCAGTTGGACTGGAATAATATAACCGCTGTCGAAAAACTCGATTCCTTGCATCCGAATTGATAAGGCATCCAAAAAGCCAAATAATAAGCAAGATAACATCACTCCAACAGGACGCCATTGACCAAAAATTAATGCAGCCAATGCAATAAATCCCTTACCCACCGTCATATTATCAACAAAACCTGCACCATGACCTAACGACAAATAGGCACCAGCAAGACCACATAAGGCGCCACCAGCAAGTACCGATAAATAGCGAGTTAATTCAACAGATACACCGCTGCGGTTTAAGGCTAAGGGATTCTCGCCAGCTGCCGACAGGCGCTTACCTAAAGGTGAAAATTTAAAAAAGACCACCAGTAATAACACCGTAACAAAAGCAAAATAAACCAATGCATTATGACCGCTAAGTAATTGCCAATAAATCAACGAAACAATCGTATCATCATGGGGTAACAACTCAGGAAACGCTAACGGCATTAATCGTAAGTCATCGGTTAACACGCCCTGATAAATTAGTCGTTGCCCGAGCATTGCCGTTATCGCCAATGCCAACATGTTAATCGCTACACCCGAGATAATTTGGTCGCCTTTATGGGTAATGCAAGCAAAGGCATGTAACATTGATAAGCTCATCGCCGCAGCCATGGCAACCAGTACCGCCTGCCATGGCGAGCCCGAATGCGCCGCCCAAGCGGCACCAGCAAATGCACTAACTAGCATTTTGCCCTCTAGACCAATATCAATAATCCCTGAACGCTCACTCAACATGCCTGCCAGTGCCGCAAATAACAATGGCGTCGCAATTCGAATCGTCGAATCAAGTAACAGGATCCATTGTTCAAAATTATCCACGGCTGTCACCAACGGGTTGTTTAGGGCTGCCACTAAATAGCGCAATGAGTTTAGGTTTGACCATCCATTCTAAGGCACCACAAAATAATATAACCAACCCTTGAATCAACAACACAATATCATTACCAATACGATCGATATTAAAAGCCAGTTCCGAGCCTCCTTGATAAAGTGCCCCAAACAATATACTGGCCGCAATAATACCTAAAGGATGGTTACGGCCAATTAATGCTACTGCAATTCCCGCAAAACCATAGCCAGCGACAAACTCAACTTTTAGTTGATGCGAACTGCCTTGTATTTCATTTAAGCCAACAAAGCCAGCTAACGCGCCAGCAAGTGCCATCGTCACAATGATAACTCTCGATTTATCGATCCCAGCAAATGCACCAGCACGGTGGTTAAAGCCAATCCCCCTGGTTTCATAACCAAAACGGGTGTGAAAAAGATAGTAATGGACTAAAAAGCAACAAAATACAGCCCATAGAAACGAAATATTAAGCGGAGTCCTAGAAATCTCACCACCAACAAACTTAAATAGTTGATCAAGATAAGGCAACCAAGTTTGCTCACCAAAAGTTTGACTCACGGCGGCCATTTGGTCCGGTTGGCGAAAGACATTAACCAATAAAAACACCAACAGTGAAGAGGCAATAAAGTTAAACATAATGGTACTTATCACGATATGCGAACCACGATAAGCATTGAGCCAGCCTGGAATAAATGCCCACAATGCCCCGAAAAAAGCGGCGCTAAGCGTCGTTAATATCACTAACAAGCCAAAAGGTAAGCTATCACCAAAAGTAGCGCAAATCATCGCAACACCAAGCCCCCCGAGAGTCGCCTGCCCTTCCGCGCCAATATTAAATAACCCCGCATGCCACGCCAATGCAACCGCTAATCCTGTAAACATAAAATTAGTCGCATAAAATAAGGTATAACCAATGCCTTCCTGATTACCTAATGCCCCGATAAACATAATACGGGCAGCTTCAACGATGTTGACGTCAATCACTAATAACACCACGGCGCAGGCAGTCAGTGCCAACAGTATATTTACCGCTGGTAACGCCAATGTATGAAACCACCAGGGCAAGTTGTTATTCATTGATCGCCCCGTTTAGCATCAATTTTCCCAGTATTTCTTTCGATAGTTGATCCTTCGATAATTGCGCACAAACTTCGCCTTGATGCATTACTATAACGCGATCAGCGAGGCTAATCACTTCATCAAGATCATTTGATGCCACGAGTATTGCTGCTCCCTGTTGGCGCAATTCAAACAGGTGTTGATATATTAATTCAACCCCACCAACATCAATGCTGTGGGTCGGTTGATTTAGTAATAACAGGGTTGGTCGTCGACTAACTTCCCGAGCTATCACCATTTTTTGTTGGTTGCCCCCCGAAAAAAAACCACTTTTCATGTCAGGCTTAGCGGGACGAATATCCCACTGAGTCATTAAGTTAAGGCAATATTCAAAATTGTGTTGACGGCTAAAACCGCTAAAAAATGATCTTTTTATGTTTTGATAACCCAATAATGCCGACTCTGCCATGGAAAATTCACTGACCAGTCCCAATTCATGCATTGGGTTTGGTACATAGCTAACGCCATTACGACGAGCATCTGATATCGAATAACGAGCACCAGAGTCAATACGGCGATCACCAATCACTAAATAACCGCTATCAAACGCAATCACCCCGGCGATAATATCGAGCAATTCATCCTGTCCAGCATTGGGTAATCCAACCATGACCACGACTTGCCCCGAATCAACACTAAAATCAATGTTAGATAACTTAATACTATTTTTTGAGCGCTTACCGCCGCGATGAAATTGGACATTTAATTGATTGATCCGCAGTAACCGCTGGCCTCTCTTAACGTTTAAGGGTTGACTGGGATGGGGAATTATCACTTCTCGACCGACCACCAACTTAGTTAATTGCATCAGAGTGATGTCTTTGGGCGCTATATTGTTACTGACCCTGCCATGACGAACCACTGAAATAATGTCACATATTTGATGCAACGCGATTAACTTATGAGACACGATAACGACAGCGATCCCTTGGGTCTTTAATAACGAGAATAGCGCCAACAAATGTCCCGACTCAATTGGCGACAATAACGCCATTGGCTCATCCAGAATTAACACCCTGACTCCGCGATGCAAAGCCCTCAAAATATCAACCTGTTGACGCTGACCGTAACTTAAATCGGCCATCTTAGTCCCTAAATCAAAACTAAAGCCGTACTCGCGAATGAGCTGCAACAAATTCTGTTCGGATTGAATGCTACTTTGATAGAAGTATGAATGTATATTATCGCCGAGAACGATATTTTCGAGAATGGTGTGCTGATCTAACCAACTTACTTTTTGATGCAACATCCCAATGCCGTAGTTAATCGCGGTTTGCGGACAATCAAGGTTAACCCGCACAGCATCAATCAATATGACGCCACTATCAGGTTGCTCAAGTCCGTAGGCTATTTGCATTAAGGTCGACTTACCTGCGCCATTTTCCCCGATCACGCCATGAATAGACCCTGGAGCAACCGACAATGAAGCACTAACCAGTGCTTCATTGGTATCGAAGGATTTACTAACGTCTTTGAGTTCAAGCGCTGGTACCAACATTAATCGCAGCCCTTGGTTGAGCCGGCGATCATCGTTGCAATGTCGCCATTAATAATTAACGCTCGCAACTGTTGAATTTGCAAATAATAATCAGCTTGATACAAATGTTGATTGG
>JABSRS010000211.1 GCA_013214885.1 Gammaproteobacteria bacterium | reverse complement strand
CTTACCCTGGCCATTTAGCACTTTGCTAAGTGGCTAGTTTCTTCATAGTGTATTTTTGATGGACCCACTACCCTATTTCTTCCCTCTGCTTTTGCAATATACAGTCGTTGATCGGCCAGTTTTAACAAACTCTCTTGATCTAACACCGACGGACTCAGACTGGCGACCCCAATGCTAGTGGTAAAATTGAAAGTATTGCCCCTCCCTGTATTAATAAGAATTCTAGATAAGGTTAGTCGGAGTGTTTCAGCTATTTTAGTTGCTTCAATACACTGCCATTGTGGCAATAAGGCAAGCACTTCTTCTCCCCCTAGGCGGATCAGAATAGCTTCTGGCGGCAGTACATCCTTACAACATTTAGTAAAGGCAATAATCACCTCATCACCGACGCCATGACCGTAACGATCATTAACCAGTTTAAACTTGTCGAGATCTAACATTAACGCTGCCAACGGCTGACGCTCTTTAATATACTTATCTTGGAGCTGTTTAAATATTAAAGATAAATAACGGCGGTTATGAATTCCTGTTAATGGATCTTGGAATGTTAAACGGTATAACTGCTGGCGTTTTTGATAAAGCAAAATAGCCAACGCAATAGCGGCAGCCGCAACTAGTGCCAGAATTAACAGCAACATATTAAGTTGTGACAACGTTTGATTATGGCGCTTAAGTTCAGACTGTTGCAGTACGTTACTCCAATTTAAATTACGATTTTCTTGCTCCAACAAATCAAGGTCAAACATCATTTTCTGCCGTTGCAAACTATCGGTATTACGGCGCTGGCTGTGGGTGGTGAAATCACGCTGATGTTGTTGCAGAATTTGATACGCTTGCTCAAAGTGTCCTTGTGACGCCAGTCCCTGCGCCTTCAACTTTAAGAGATCAAGCACCCGTGAATCATTTTTACTGATGCCGTTTAGTTCAAGAGCGCCATGAGAATTTAGCAGTTTGTTTAACCCTGAAAAGTCATTAAACGCGACTTTATACCGGGCCCGAATTAACAACAACCGATCTTTATCATCTGCTCGCCGCGCATGCGTCTGCAATTTAATTAGCTCGATTAGGCTTGCACCTGCCGCCACAATATTGTCAGATTCCAATTCAAGCTCAGCGATCCGCAGTTCGAGCACAAAACGGAATAAACCAGAACCTACGGCTTGGGCCAACGCTTTGGCATTGATTAAGATAGTTAACGCATCCGCTTTATGGCCGCGGCTATAGGCTAGTTCTGACAACTTAATTTGAACAATTAAGTTTTCAACCGACAGCTGATTTTCGACGTAGTATTGATCCGATTTTTTTAAGAGGTTTTCTGCTTGATTATAGTCATTGAGCTCTAGCAAACGCGTTGCTAAATCCACCGCTATTTGCTGAGTAAGCGGTTGGTTATTACTAGATTGCGCCAATTGATAAGCGGCTTTTAACGCGTATAAAGACAAATCCGCCCGTTCAGTTTGTTGATAAATTTTCACTTTAAACAGTAGCAACTGCGCATGATACGCTGGTGATATATCGCTATCACTTTGGGATAAAAGTTGATCAATGATCTTTAAAACTTGCAGGGGCTCGTCGTCATGAATAACGCTCTTGACTAAATTAAGTCCTAAGGCATTGCGTTGCACCAGATAACCACGATGGAGCTCGGTTAGCGCTAAACCAACTTGGGCATATTGTGTAGCTTCGTCGGATAATTTTAAACTAAGTGCTAAGTCGGATCTTAACAGTTGATAGCGAATTGCTACCGCGACAGGTTGCGTCGACATTTGATATTTTTGATCAACGACAATAGCCATGTCTCGCGCTTGTGACGGCGCAACAGTAATCGTTGATTCTATTTGATCTAATAAATCGTCCAATTGGCTTTTTGCCGCATCAACACTAAAGCTAATCGCTAAAAAGCAGATTAAAAAATACCACACACGACGCATTCACATTCCTTGAAAAGCTAGCCTTTAGGCAATATTAATAAAACATTATGACGAAAAACGATAAGTTAGAATTGTACAAACACTTAATTTATCAGGTGCTTTATATATGTTAGTCGAACAAATATTAATTTGAATGAATTTTTATAACCAACAAGGAAAATAAAAGACCAATGTTATTTCCAATGGTCACGGTATAAGTAATAATAAGGCAAGTAATCGCCTAACATCGAAGAGATCCACATGCCAGGTAGCAATCGCGCAAGCATCAAACTAGGCTCGTCAGTAGCCATAGTGTTAAAACAAGATCAACGTAGTGGTAAATTAACCACTGGAATTGTTAAGAATATTCTAACCAAGTCACCTACCCACCCACACGGGATTAAAGTTCGTTTAGCGTGTGGCGCGGTTGGCCGAGTGAAGGAAATATCATGAGTAATTTATGTATTTATCATAAAAATTGTGCCGATGGTTTTGGCGCTGCTTTAGCAGTAAAACAATATTTTGATGCCAAAGGTCAAAGCTGTGAATTTCATCCAGCGCAATATGGCGACTTAGCCCCTGACGTTATTAACAAAGATGTGTTAATCGTTGATTTTTCATATAAGCGTGATGTCTTACTCGAGCTAACGAAAGGTGCAAAGTCGGTGCAAGTTATCGATCATCACAAGAGTGCTCAACAAGATTTAGACGGGCTAGATTTTTGTATTTTTGATATGAGCAAATCAGGTGCAGTCCTAACGTGGCAGACTTTATTGCCACAACGTCCTTTACCGTTGTTGCTCGAATATATTCAAGATCGTGATTTGTGGCAATGGCAGCTACCTGACTCTAAAGCGGTATCAGCAGCACTGCTGACCTTAGAAAAATCATTTGAATTATGGCAACCTTATTTAATTGACGAAAATATTAAGCAATTAATCGTTAAAGGTAACGCGATTGTTGAATATCAAAATCAACAAATTGCCAAGGTGCCTACTGGCGAAAAGCTGCCAATGGCTAAAATTGCTGGATACACAGTACCTTGTATTAACACCACTCACTTAATTAGTGAGATTGGCGATAAAATCTCGCAAGGTCATCCTTTTGCAGCAATGTATTTTGAAAAAGAAGCTAAGCGTATTTATTCGCTACGTTCGGCCAAAGATGGCATTGATGTGTCAAAAATTGCAGAGCAATACGGTGGTGGCGGTCATTTCCATGCCGCGGGTTTTGCAGTCGATATTCCTAAAATCGAAATCTAATCACATCACATAAAGGCACATGATAATCGCGTCTTCATGCCCGGTTGCCGTTGGGTAGTAATTAACCCGGCAATCGACTTCGTTATAATCAAGTGCTTGATATAGCTTGCGTGCAGCGGTGTTTGACTCACGCACTTCTAACCAACAACTCATAGCCCCTTTTTGCTGAGCGTGCTCAATATAATGCTGCATTAACTGGCGTCCCAGCCCTTTACCTTGAAACGCTGGGGCAATACAAATTTCAATCAGTGATGACTCATCGAGTACAAACTCACCAATATAAAAGCCTGCCAGCTGACCGTCACAATAAATTGCACTATTAAAATAACGCTTGCCCAAACAAGACAGCATCACTTTATTTGACATTGGGTGCGACTGGGCTGAGATTTCAACTTGGTAAATGGGATCGAGATTTTGCTCGTTAAAGCTTTCAAAACTAAGGGTCATATCGGGTATCTATTAACTGGCTTGATGAATGAGTTGCCACAGTTGGCGTTTTAGCGAGGTGCTGGCAAAGACGGTGGCGAGATTAGGCAATGCTAGCTGATGATCCTTTAACTGAATTTGTTCGAGGGTAACATCAACTTGCCAGCTAAGCTCAACCGCTTTTTTATTATGTTGCTGGCAATAACTAATCGCTTGTTCAAGCTGAGTGATTAACTGCGGCGATTGCTCTGCTGCTATAGCAACCGCAGGTACGGTAACCGAATATTCAGCAACTCCAGATTCAGCAACTCCAGATTCGGCAGCTCCAGATTCGGTAACTCTAGATTCGGCAGCAGTGGCCACAGCGATAATCGGTTCACTAACCATGGTTTTTGATTGTAATAACTCAATCCCCATGGCATTCAAACAATCAACTTGCTGTTGTGATAAATCCACTGTTAAAAACTCAACTCGATAAAAGAGCAGCGATTATATACCGAAATTAGGTTCCACAAAATGTTTTATATCGACCAAAATCTGCAGGCGCACCCAGTGCATATTGATCAAGGCCTGCTCGTTGTTTAAATGGTCGCTCTAACACTGCTAGTAATTGCTCAAACGGACCATAATCACCATTATTTTCTGCTGCTTTTAGCGCCTGTTCGACGAGATGATTGCGTGGAATATAAATCGGGTTGACCTTATTCATGGCCTTGGCACGTTGTTGCTGTGACACCTCGTCAGCGAGTAATCGCTCTTGCCATGTTGCTTGCCATTGCTCAAATACACTCGGATCATTAAACAACGCGTTAGCTTTCGAATTATCTCCCAGCACTGCATCGGCTAATGCTCGAAATAGCTGAGTAAAATCAACTTTATTGCTCGCCATCAGATCAAGCAAATCATTAATCAGTTGTGAGTCTTGCGCTTGATTACTGGTGAGGCCTAATTTTTTGCTCATGCCAGCTAACCAGCGACTTTGGTAATCATCACTAAAGCCATTAACAACTTCGCTGGCTAATTTGACCGCCTCATCACTATCATCAGCGATAAGAGGCAGCAAGCACTCAGCAAACCGAGCTAAGTTCCACTGCGCGATACCGCCTTGATTAGAAAAGGCATAACGACCTTGTAGATCAATCGAGCTAAACACCGCGTCAGGATCATAACCGTCAATAAAGGCACAAGGGCCATAATCAATGGTTTCGCCCGAAATAGTCATGTTGTCCGTGTTCATTACGCCATGGACAAAGCCCAGTTGCATCCAATTGGCCACAAGTGCCGCCTGTGCATGACCCACTTCGCGCAATAAACCCAGATAACAATCATCAGTATTCTTAAGCGCTGGATAATGACGCGCAATGGCGTAATCGGCTAATAACTTAACTTGGTCGGTCTCTCCTCTGGCGGAGAAAAATTGAAAAGTGCCAAAACGAATATGACTGGAAGCGACTCGAGCCAAGACAGCACCAGGTACTAGACCATCTCGCATAATTTGTTCGCCAGTTGTCACGGCGGCTAACGCTCTGGTCGTCGGTACATTAAGCGCGTGCATGGCCTCACCAAGCAGGTATTCGCGTAATACAGGCCCGATGCCAGCTTTACCGTCACCACCACGAGAAAACTGAGTGCGCCCAGAACCTTTTAAATGAATATCGGTGCGTTGACCATTAACATCAATCACCTCGCCGAGTAATAATGCGCGGCCATCACCCAGCTGAGGGCTAAAGCCGCCAAATTGATGACCCGCATACACCTGCGATATTGGGTTGCCATTTTCAAGCGCAATGCCACCTGACAATAGTGCCGCTATGTCATGATCCGATAAATTTTCGAGATCGAAACCGAGGCTTGTTGCCAGTTCACGATTTAACTTTACCAACTGCGGTTGTGGTGCTTTGTCACCCAGACAAGGGACATAAAAACCATTCAATTGTTCGGCATAGCTATGATCAAAGGTTAACCCTGAATTTATCACTTGTTCGCTCATTATAACTTCCAATCTGGTCGTGGGAAATGACAGGTATAGCCATTTGGTCGATTTTCTAAGTAATCTTGGTGCTCGGGTTCTGCTTGCCAAAAATCACTGACGGGTTCAACTTCAGTCACCACGACGCCAGGCCACAAGCCAGAGGCATTAACATCATCGATAGTACGTAATGCCATTTGTTGTTGGCTTGAATCGACATAGTAAATCGCCGAACGATAAGCCGTTCCTTGATCATTACCTTGACGCAGCATCGTGGTAGGATCGTGAATTTGAAAGAAAAATTCTAAAATATTTCGATAACTGGTCTGTTCATTATCAAAAATAATTTCGATACCCTCGGCATGATTACCATGATTGCGATAGGTTGCATTTTCAACCTCACCACCGGTATAACCAACACGCGTTTCGATAACACCAGGTAACTTAC
>JABSRS010000210.1 GCA_013214885.1 Gammaproteobacteria bacterium | reverse complement strand
AATATTAGCGCCAAACTGGTGTATAACTACAGTGACTTCTACTTCGATGGTGGTCGCTATGACAACAATCAAATTGCTGGTGTGCCAAAACACTTAGCTCAATTTGAACTGCAATATCAAACGGATTCAGGGATCTATATTGCGCCAAGCATTAAGTGGCAACCGAGTGATACCCCTGTTGATCATGCCAATAGTCAGTTTCAGGATGCTTATCATATAGTGTCGCTAAAGTTTGCTTATCAGGTTAATGATTCACTTAAGGTATATGCCGATATGGAGAATATTACCGATCAAGCATATCAAACATCATATGTTATCCGCGGTTTCTCTAAGCCGTCGCAACCGACCTTTTTACCAGGCTTTGGTCCTAGCTACAGTATTGGCCTAAACTATCAGTTTTAAATCAATCGTTAGTTAGGCAACAAACAGCCCAAAGTCATGGGCTGTTTTTTTTGCTTAAAATATGAGTTGTTATCGTGTCAAAGATAATATTGATTGTAATTGATTATCATAGTATTTTATTAAAATTGTCTGAAAATATTTCTAGCAGTAACCTGGAAATATTCAACCTATTTAGCCGTTATTTTAACAAGGTTTTTTTATGATTTATTCAACTACCGAAACCATTCCTGGCCAAGAAATTACCGAAGTACTGGGTGTAGTTACGGGCAACGTCGTTCAGTCAAAACACATCGGTCGTGACATTATGGCAGGCTTAAAAAGTATTGTTGGTGGCGAAATTCGAGGCTATACCGAAATGTTAACGGAAGCTCGAGACATTGCAGTTGCGCGTTTAGTTGAAAGTGCCCAGCAAAAAGGGGCAGATGCTGTCGTTGGCATTCGCTTTACTACTAGTGCAATTACCGATGGTGCATGTGAGCTAATGGCTTTTGGTACCGCGGTTAAATTGAGAGCATCGTAGTACTGTTCAAGCTACGCTCTAGTTCAATAAAACTAATATTCATCCGAATTTAGCCAGGCTAGCGCATCGTATTGATCGGAAAATACTTGAATGTTTAATGCTCTTGAGGTGGGAATACTCGCTGAAAAATCGGCGCTAAACTTTGCCATTGTTGACGGGGCAAACACCGCGATCTTATTGATTTCTTCTAATTGTCCGAATTGCGTCAATGCATCGAATTTAGTTGAGTAAGTATTGGTTTTATTAATTAATAATGAGAATGAATTGGTAAATAAAGATAATAATAATGTATGAAGTTCTTCAACCATTTCAGTATTGATCTCAGCACCTTCATTAACCGTTATTTCAGCAAGCACCTGACTAAATATTCGGACCTGTCCAAATGAAAACTGGTGTAATTCAAATGTATCTGTTGAAAAAATTTGCTGAGCGGCTAAATAATTCATTTGTAACGCTGGGCTCCCTAGCTGATTATAAATAAGATGGCTGTAATATACACCAACGTGGTAACTGTCTCAAATTGTTATTAGGTAACTCGGTCCACCGATTGAGTTTATAGCAAATAGCAGACACTTGGCTATTATCGGTCTATCCTCAAATGTTTGACAGCCATTTGAGAATTAAGTAGCATGATTTTTTCGTAATAATCTATGATAAAGGCATGCTACTTTGGATTACTTGCTAGATTTTGAAGATGTTAATGAGGTTATTAAAAATGCTCCTATTGGCGTTCATCTTGTCAATGCCAAAGGTATTATTATTTATGCCAATCCATTTGAATTAGCGATGCTGGGCTACACGGAAGATGAGTATGTAGGTCACAATACTGCTGAATTTCAAATGGATAAGAATGTCCTCAGTGACATGATGGCTCGTCTGAATCGACAGGAATTTCTTAAAAATTATCCAGCTAAGGTCAAAGCTAAGCAGGGGGTTAAATATTTCTTAATAAACTCCTCCGCCTACTTTAAAGATGGTGAATTTATCCATACCCGTTGCTTTAGTTCGAACATCGACCAGCCGGTATACGATGTTTTTGTATTGCACTCGGAGTATTATAATTAGCATGACCAGCTGATATTGCCTTTTTAAAAGCTTGGTTAAATTTTTGCAATAAAATATCGTAGTAACCATGGGAATAAGTTGTGAAGTTAACCGTTGTCGATCATGTTAGTCAGTTACCCCCTCAAGATTGGCAGCGTTTAAATTCGTCGTTGTCGCCATTTTTAGCATTGGAATATTTTAACGCGTTAGAAGCATCGGGTTGTGTTAGTAGCGATAGTGGTTGGTTGCCTCATCATTTGGTGTTTAGCGATGATAATGGCGTCAATGGTATTTTGCCCTCCTACATTAAAAGCCACTCGTGGGGCGAGTTTGTATTTGACTGGGATTGGGCTCAGGCATTTGAGCAACATGGTTGTGATTATTACCCTAAGTTAGTTAGCACCATTCCTTTTACCCCCGTGCCATCGGATAAGTTACTCACTAATGATTTGAGTCCACCAGATGTTTTTGGTGAGGTGATTGACCATTGTCTCGCGCAATCACTTAATAGCTGGCATTTGTTATTTTGCCAGCCCGTGGCCAACAACCACGTGGATGTTTTTGAGCGTAATACGGTCCAGTTTCACTGGTTTAATCGAGATTATCACGATTTTGAGCACTTTTTATCGGGGTTTACCGCCCGTAAACGTAAAAATAGCCGTAAAGAGCGTTTGTCGATAATTCAGCAGGGCATTGAGATAAAACGTTTTAGCGGCTGCGATATCACCGAAAAAGAACTCGATTTCTTTTATTTATGTTATCAGCAACCGTATTTGAAACGCGGTCATACGCCACATTTAAACCGCGATTTTTTTCAGCAGATCTTCACTACTCTCAGCGCAAACATTTTGTTAATCATTGCCTCGCATCAGCAACGTTATGTCGCCAGTGCGTTGTTTTTATTCGATCAAGAATCTTTGTATGGTCGTTATTGGGGCTGTGTTGAATCCTTTAATAACTTACATTTTGAGTTATGTTATTACCAAGGTATTGAGTTTTGCATTGAGCAGAAATTACAGTCATTTAATCCTGGCGCCCAAGGCGAGCATAAGATTCAACGCGGCTTTGAACCCGTGATGACTTACTCTTATCATTGGGTTAAACAAGTTGAATTTAGACCAGCGATTAACGATTTTTGCCAGCGCGAACGCCAGCATATGCAGGACTATTTTAATCAATGCCAGCAGGCACTGCCGTTTAAGGCTAATGCTTGATAATATAGTTTACGTCATTAGTATTTGCGATTGGCGATGCGTGGCCATAAACTATGGCCATAAGGTATGGCTTAACGGTGGCGTATTATTTTGGTTGCGCCAGCAATATTTGTGATTTGGTTTGGAGGAAGTATGGTTAAGGTAAATAAAGATGACTTGATGATGGCGTTGGATGTTGTCTCGTCTGGGGCCAGTTGTGGCATGGATACTCTAGCCTATGTTTGTATCAAGACTGGCAAGGTGTGGATCACGGGTCTTGATGATGAGTCGTTGATCGATGTCGATTTTCCGGCAGATTTAAGTGATAACGAGCAATATATTATGGCGCCAGAAAAGGGCGAGTTAGATTTGGGCAAGGAGTTGGCGCTGGCGTTTGTTGAGCATAACTTGCCTAACGAGTTAAACCGGGTTTACGCTATGTTTCGTCGTAAAGCAGCCTATAGTAATTTTAAACAATTACTCTCTTATTTTAATTTTCTAGATCAGTGGTACGCCTTCGAAGAGAGTCAAACCGAGGTAGCACTGAAAGTCTGGTGTCAGTCACACGATTTGACCCTTGATTAACGCAGCTAATGACTAAGTTCACGCCACTTAACTTAATATTGGTGGGAGCTCATCGCCAGCCCCGACATCTTGATTATTCTGCCATTGGTATAGCCATTGGGCTGAAGGTCTCCCTGTTAGGTGCTTGGCTAAAAACTTAGACAAGTCCTCTTGGTTTAGTGGTTTAGAAAAGTAGTAACCTTGCATCGATGTACAACCCATTTCGGACAACCAAGTTAAGGTCTGCTGATCTTCAACGCCTTCGGCAATGATATCCATGTTTAAGGCCGATGCCATGCTGATGATTGCCTTGACTAAGTTTTTCGATTCCATGTTGTTCTCGTTAATGCCGATGACAAAGCTGCGGTCTATTTTCAAGACATCAATCGGAAAATGTTGCAGTAACGATAGTGAAGAAAACCCGGTGCCGAAGTCATCAAGAAAAATGCGTAATCCGAGTGCTCTTAATTGGTCTAAATGCGCTTTAACTACGGGTTTATTACCAATAAGTGCTGATTCCGTTAGCTCAATAGCCAATAAGTTTTTGGGCAGCCGATACTTGATTAATGCGGCTTTAACTTGAGCGACCACTGCTGGCTTTTCTAGTTGGTAAGGGGATATATTGATACTAATGTATGGGCAGTCACTCGCGCCATAAATATGGATCCATTGCGCTAATTTGGCACAAACACTCTCAATGACCCAAGCACCTAGCGGATGAATCACGCCATTTTCTTCAGCAATACTGATAAAGCTATCAGGCATCACTAGACCTTTCAGGGGATGCTGCCAGCGACTTAAAGCTTCAAAACCAATCAGTACTTGTTGATCTGAAAAAATCGGTTGGAGATGTAAGCACATTTCATTGTTAGCTAGTGCTTGGCTGAGTGAATTCTCGATTTCGAGTTTACTGACAATACTTTGATACATCTTGTCATGATAGAACACCACTTGGCCTCGACCACCACTTTTTGCTTCATACATTGCGATATCAGCATTTCGAATGATTTCATCACAGCTGGTATTTAAGTCATCAATAATAGCAACACCGATACTGGCACCGATTTTATATCTACCACCCTCGATATCATATTCTTCAATTAACTGATTTAAGATCCGTTGCGCTATTTTCTTTACCCCTGGCAGGGCTATATTATTATTTAGGATCACGACAAATTCATCACCGCCGAATCGGAATATATCATCGTGAGATCTGGCACTTAGCTTTAAACGTTTGGCCACTTGTTGCAATAGTTTGTCACCAATTAAGTGTCCCATGGTGTCATTGATCTTTTTAAAGTGATCTAGGTCGATAAATAACAAACTAAAAAGAGGGTTAGTATGATGACTGGTTTTCTCATTTAAAATTTCAGTTAGCGCTTGTTTGTTATATAACTGGGTTAATTTATCGTGGCTCGCCTGGTGACGTAATGATTCGGTTCGCTCTGCTACCAATTTATTGGCCCACTGCACTCGATTAATATTCATGACTAAGTAACAGCTTAAGCCAAAGGCCAATAGCATAATTAAGCCAGCACAAACATAAGGTAATACGGTATCTCGAGAGTCGATCGACCGTTGAGTTAATTCGATATACCATAGCTGATTGGCGAAAGGGATACTGGCTTTAAGTTTCAAATAAGCGGCTTGCTGGTCACATTCTTCAAGGCATTCATTACGCCATTGTGAACGATAGAGTTGTTCCTGTTTCTCTTGGTTGCCATAAATTGCTAACTGATATTTGTCAGAACTCGCGATATCGCCCCAGAGTGTGTCGACTAATTGGTTAATCATCACTATTCCCACCACAAAACCGCGAATGGAATTGTCGGGTGCTGGGTTAAAGATCGGTTGGAGCAGCCTTAAACCTAGTTCGCCTTGGTTGCTGACAAAATTACTAGTGGTTATTTTATGATTAATGATAGCCTGTGTCATGCTTTGGGCTATTTCACAATTCGCGCTTAATTGTAGCCCTAACTTATGCCCGATGACGTCAGAGGGTTGTGCTAATAATACTGGAAACAGGCTGCCTAGATCTTGCTTAAAACAATTACTGGCATGCTTGGACTGTGGATGGACACGATAATCGAAGACTCCGCTTTGGCGAACTTCCTTTTCAAAACTGGTTAAGTTATTTAATGATATTCTAGGTGCCCATTGCACTCCTAGCATGCCCGTATTAATGAGCATTTCTTTATTGATTAACTTTGAAAAATCATCATTGGTTAAATTAGGCGCGATATTTAGCAAGCTACTCGTGGCTAAAAATACTTTATCAATAGCAGAGATAGCCTGGGTAAAATTGGTAACCTTGTCATTGAAGGTGGTTATAAATAAGTAATTAGAATGCTGTGATTCATAATATTGGAATGTAGCAAAAGTTGCATATGTTAGTAAACCACCAAAAAACCATACTAACAGTACGATATAGATAGTTTCAAATTTTTTGCTCAAATTATTTTTGTATCCCACCAATACCTCGAGAAGTTTATGTATTAGCCAAAGAATGCTATACATCATACCTGATCAATGCTCTAATGCAAATGATTATCATTTAGAATTTAAGGGAGGGTTAATTGAAAAAGT
>JABSRS010000209.1 GCA_013214885.1 Gammaproteobacteria bacterium | reverse complement strand
GATTTGGGGCGATATCGAATTGTTTGCTCACTTTGTCCAGGCCCCTGTTATTGCGATAACCGGTTCAAATGGTAAAACGACGGTGACGACATTACTGGGCGAAATGGCCAAAAAAGCTAATGTTAATGCCGCTATTGGCGGCAATATCGGGATCCCAGTACTCGATATAGTATCGGATCCGAGCATTGAGCTGTTTATCTTGGAATTATCGAGTTTTCAACTCGAAACTACCTACCAGTTAAACCTCCAGGGTGCGACAATTTTAAATCTTAGCGATGATCATCTCGATCGCTACGATGGCTTTGGCGGCTACGTTGCGGCCAAACAACGGATATTCTTGCATTGCGCCACTGCCATTGTTAATCGTCAGGATAATTTAACCATGCCAGCGGTGAGCGTGGTAAAAAACCACCTAAGTTTTGGTCTTGATGCGCCAACGGGGGAAACTCAGTACGGGATTAAAGATGATGCCCTGTTTGTTGGTCAGCAATTACTGATATCGACGCGCGATATTGCGATGCTTGGGCAGCACAATTATCTCAATGCGATGGCGGCTATTGCGCTTGGCACTGTCGCAGGTATTGCGCTAAAGCCAATGCTTGAGACGTTAAAGACCTTTAGTGGTCTAGAACATCGCTGTCAGCAAATTTCAACCAAGACTGGGGTGCGTTGGCTCAATGATTCCAAAGCAACCAATGTTGGTGCAACGTTAGCGGCGTTAGAGGGACTAGCGGGACACCAGGGTAAGCTGTTATTGATTGTCGGTGGCGACGCCAAAGGTGCCGATGTCTCGGCATTGCAACAGCCTTTTATTGATCATGTCGATACGCTGATTACGATTGGCCGTGATCGTCAATTATTCAATGACATTTATCCTAATGCCATTAGTTGTAGCGACTTAACCAGTGCTGTGTTGGCCGCTAAACAAGCCAGTGAGCCAGGTGATATTGTTTTACTATCTCCTGCATGTGCCAGCCTCGACATGTTTAAAAATTATATCGAACGTGGCCAGTGCTTTATTGCTGCGGTGGAGGGGTTATGAGTCGCGTTCAAATGAACTTATTCCCCAGCTCCATTGCGGCGGTATGGCAGGAAATCATTGGCAACCGTCAACCAAAATACATCGCGCTTTATGACCGGACGTTATTTAGTTTAGTGGTGGTTTTATTATTGACCGGTTTTGTGATTGTGGCCTCGGCGTCAATGCCTGAAGGGCAGCGGTTGACCGATAATCCATTTCATTTTATGCAACGGCACATGTTTTATATTGCCGGATGCATGGTGATTTTAGCGGTAGGTTTGCAAGTGCCGATGGCGCAGTGGCAAAAGTACAGTAGCTGGACGTTGCTGGCAGCATTACTGTTGCTGATCTTAGTGATGGTCGCCGGAAAAACGGTTAACGGCAGTACTCGTTGGTTGGCAATTGGACCGATAAATATTCAAGTCTCAGAAATGGCAAAGTTAGCGTTTTTCAGTTATCTAGCGGCCTACATTGTCAGGCGACATGGCGAAGTTATTGAACAAGCTAAAGGTTTTTATAAACCTTTAGGGGTCTTCTTATTACTGGCTGGATTGATCCTGCGTCAACCAGACCTTGGAACCGTGATTGTGATGTTTGTTACCACGGTCGGGATGTTGTTTTTGGCCGGGGCAAAATTAAGAGATTTCTTTGCCTTAATTATTGGTGGGGTTGCCTTGGTCGTCGGCTTGATCGTGGTATCGCCTTATCGCATGAAACGAGTGACCTCCTTTTTAGATCCTTGGCAGGATCCATTTGGTGATGGCTATCAATTAACCCAGTCATTAATGGCCTTTGGTCGCGGTGACTGGATCGGGCAGGGTTTGGGTAACTCGATTCAAAAACTTGAATATTTACCTGAGGCTCATACTGACTTTATTTTTGCGATTTGGGCCGAAGAAACTGGCTTAATCGGTGTTACTATTTTATTAATGTTGCAGTTAACTTTAGCGTTACGAGCACTTTATATTGGTAAAAAAGCCTTAGCAGCGGATCAATGCTATGGCGGCTATTTAGCGTTAGGGATTGGCATTTGGATCAGTTTTCAAACCGCCGTCAATACTGGCGCTGCCAGTGGCATGCTACCAACCAAAGGGCTGACTTTGCCATTAATTAGTTATGGCGGTAGTAGTTTGTGGGTGATGATGCTCGCGATAGTGGCTCTGTTACGAATCGATCATGAACGACGTTTAACCCTTGTTCAAGCAACCAAACGAGGGAATAAATAATGACTAAAAAATTATTAGTGATGGCTGGAGGTACTGGAGGACATGTTTTCCCAGGACTAGCCGTCGCTAAATTGTTACAGCAACAAGGCTGGCAAATACATTGGCTGGGTACGCCCAAGCGAATGGAAGCTGATTTGGTACCGCAACACGGGTTTGATATTTCTTTTATCAATGTTGAGGGGCTACGCGGTAATGGTGTACTGCGTCTATTAAAAGCACCATTTAAGTTGATTAATGCGGTGATTCAAGCGCGTCGGGTAATTAAGCAGTTTAAACCTGATGTTGTTTTAGGGATGGGTGGCTTTGCCAGTGGACCAGGCGGTATTGCGGCATGGTTATCTAAAGTGCCACTGATTTTGCATGAACAAAATGCCGTGGCGGGAATGACCAATAAGGTCTTGGCCAAGTTTGCGTCTAAGGTGATGGTTGCTTTTGAATCAGCATTGCCAGGTACCATTAAACAAGTGGTTGGCAATCCAATCCGCGCTGATATTCTTGAGATGGTCAAGAGTGATGATGGCATAGATTTATCAACGCGTGATTTACACCTGTTGGTCGTTGGTGGCAGTCTTGGAGCCAAAGTGCTTAATGACACGCTACCACTAACATTACCATTGTTAAAAAACACTCGGGGTGTGGTGGTCAAGCATCAAGTGGGTAAAGGCAATAGTGAAGCGGTACGTATTGCTTATGGTGACCAACATAGTAAAATACAAGTTAGTGATTTTATTGAAGATATGGCCGATGCTTATCAATGGGCTGATTTAGTTATTTGTCGTGCTGGTGCGTTAACTGTCTCAGAACTTGCAGCGCTGGGTTTACCCGCTATTTTTGTGCCATTGCCTTATGCGGTCGATGATCACCAAACCAAGAATGCCCAAGTGTTAGTTGAAATTGGTGCCGCTTATTTGGTTAAGCAATCACAGCTAACGCCAGACGAACTGGCAAGGTTAATTGATGATACTAATCAAGATATTAAATTAGAAAATATGGCAAAGTCCTCACGAAAATTAGGGATAAACATTGCCTGTCAGCAAGTTGCCGCTGGTTGCGCTGAACTTGCTGGTGTATCTGATACCGAATTAAATACAATACTAAATATAAAGATTGAACCAAGAGTAGTGAAATAGATGACAAAAGTAACAGGCGATAAACTAACTCAACTGCGAATGCGTGTCCCTGAGATGCGTCGGGTTAAGCGGATCCATTTTATTGGGATTGGCGGCGCAGGCATGGGTGGCATCGCTGAAGTGCTTGCCAATGAAGGTTATCAAATTAGTGGCTCAGACTTAGCCCCAAATCGAGTCACCAAACGATTAGCGGCATTAGGCGCGATCATTTATATTGGTCATCAAGCCAGTCAAGTGACTGAGACCAGTGTGGTGGTAGTATCAACCGCAATTGATCAAAACAATCCTGAAATTATCGCCGCTAAAGAATTACGAATTCCGATTGTTCGTCGTGCTGAAATGTTGGCCGAATTAATGCGTTTTCGCCACGGTGTTGCCGTTGCTGGCACCCATGGTAAGACGACAACAACTAGCTTAATCGCCAGTGTCTTTGGTCAGGCTGGTTTAGATCCTACCTATGTTATTGGTGGTCTTTTAAATAGCTCTGGCACCAATGCCAAGCTTGGCACTAGCCGTTATTTAATCGCAGAAGCCGATGAAAGTGATGCGTCATTTTTACACCTGCAACCAATGGTGGCCGTGGTAACAAATATCGAAGCTGATCACATGGACACCTATCAAGGTGATTTTAGTAAGCTTGAAGATACTTTTATTGAATTTATGCACAACTTGCCATTTTATGGGTTAGCTGTTGTGTGTATTGATTGCCCAGTGAACCGTAGTTTGCTGCCAAGAATTGGCCGTCACACTATCACTTACGGCTTTAGCGATGATGCCGATGTTCGTGGCAGTGATTTTGTCCAAACGGGTAATTCATGTCAGTTTTTGGTTCACCGTGATGGTAAAGCCCCATTACAAATTAAGCTTAATTTGCCAGGGCAGCATAATGCGCTCAATGCCATGGCCACCATCGCCGTTGCGATTGAAGATAACATTAGCGATAGCGATATTATCACCGCATTGAGTGAGTTTGAAGGAATTGGGCGTCGTTTCGAACAGCTTGGGACCTTTGATACAGTCAAGGGTGAGATCATGCTAGTTGATGATTACGGTCATCATCCAACCGAAGTGCTTGCAACGATTAAAGCGGCAAGACAAGGTTGGCCTGATAAGCGCTTAACCATGGTCTATCAACCGCACCGATATAGTCGTACCCGTGATTTATACGAAGATTTTGTCGATGTGTTATCACAAGTCGATGCGTTAATCTTGCTTGAGGTTTACAGTGCTGGGGAAGAACCCATTGCTGGTGCCGATAGTCGAGCGCTGTGTCGCAGTATCCGTGCCCGCGGTAACTTTGAACCCGTTTATGTCGCGAGCCCTGAGTTATTACCTGCCCGTTTGGCAACTGTTATAGAAGGCGGAGATTTAGTGTTGACGCAAGGTGCTGGCAATATCGGTGTGGTAGCGAAGAAGTTGGCAGTGATGAAACTTGATATCACTAAAATGAGTAATGAGGAAACCAAGTAATGGCTAATTTTGGTAAAGTAGCGGTAATGTTTGGCGGTCATAGTGCTGAGCGGGCCGTGTCATTAAATTCAGGACAGGCGGTGTTAAAAGCCTTACTGGCGCAGGGCGTTGATGCCCATGCTTTTGATCCTAAAGAGCGCTCTATTTCCGAGTTAACCACGGATAACTTTTCACGAGTCTTTATCGTATTACACGGTCGTGGCGGCGAAGATGGCACGATGCAAGGCGTTTTAGAGTTAATGCAACTTCCTTACACTGGTTCTGGTGTGTTAGGGGCAGCCTTGGCAATGGATAAAATTAAAACCAAGCAAATCTGGCGCGCTTTAGGATTGCCAACCGCAAAATACCATGTGGTTAAAGCGGGCGAAAAAATGATCAATTATCAGGAAATCCTCGCTGAACTAGGCGGGCGGGCTATGGTCAAGCCATCGCATGAAGGTTCGAGCATTGGGATGGCCAAAGTCACCAACGCTAGCCAACTTGAGGAGGCAATTACTAATGCTTTTACCTTTGATAGTGACGTGTTACTTGAGCAGTGGATTGATGGCCAGGAATATACCGTGGCTATTTTAGGTGATAGAGCACTGCCTGCGATAAGAATGACCACGCCTAATGATTTTTATGATTATGAAGCAAAATATCAAACGGATACTACGGAGTATCATTGTCCTTGTGGCTTAAATGACAATGATGAAGCTGCTCTGGGAAAAATAGCACTGGCCGCATTTAATGCCGTTAATGCCAAAGGCTGGGGTCGGGTTGATTTTATGCTCGACAACGAAGAGAATTGGTATTTATTAGAAGTTAATACGGTGCCAGGCATGACAGAAAAAAGCTTAGTGCCAAAAGCCGCTCAACAAGCTGGAATTAGCTTTGAACAATTAGTGGTTAGCATACTGGCTCAAACACTTGAGCATAAATAGGTTAATTTATGATTGCTAAATTAAAAAAAATTACCGACCGAATTGCCAGGGCAGATCATGTGTTTTGGGCGGGGGTAATGTTTTTTATTTTGGTGATTATCGGGATTGGTTTTGTATCGAATGTGATGTATCGCCAGCTGATGGACACGCAATCGATGCCTGTGTCAACGTTGGCCATTAGCGGTTACCGTCAGTATTCAAGCGATCAAGAAATACAGCAGGCACTAGAAAAATTAAGTGAAAATGAAAGTTTCTTCTCACTTAATGTTGATCAGGTCAAGGGCTTAGTTGAGCAAATACCTTGGGTTGCCAAGGCATCGGT
>JABSRS010000021.1 GCA_013214885.1 Gammaproteobacteria bacterium | reverse complement strand
GAGAGCAAATTTAACCGGAGAGTTAGGCTCATTCTTACCTAAACGAATCCAGATAGATGCGATAACTGGCGCGAAGATAACGATAAACATAGCGTTAAGAGACTGGAACCAGGTCGTTGGTACTTCGAAGCTGCCTATATTACGGTCAGTAAATTCATTGGTAAAAAAGGCGGTATTACTAAGTCGGAGGATTATTATGACTGAATGGTTTTCCTTTTCGATGATCCCAGCCTTGGTGTTGATCCTCGGCGGGCTGCTGCTACCACTGTTTAAGGGGGTAGGTCAGAAAGCCTATTCGCTGCTGATCCCAGTATTAGTGATCATTGCCATGACCCAGATCGAAACAGGCAGCTTTGGCGAAATCGATTTCGCTGGCGTGTCACTGGTAATATTTAAAGTTGACCAGCTGAGCATGGTTTTTGGCTGGGTGTTTGCCATTATGGCACTGATTGGTAATATTTATAGCCTCCATATCTGCGATACAGGCCAAAGGGTGGCTGCAATGCTTTATAGCGGCAGTGCCTTTTTGGTGGTATTTGCTGGTGACTGGTTCACGCTGCTAATCGGCTGGGAGGTGATGGCTTTTGCCTCAGCTTACCTGATTTTTGCCACTCGCCAAGATCCTGCGGTAAAAGCAGGATTTCGCTACCTGATGATTCACGTCGCTGGCGGGATATTGTTACTTGGCGGTATCGTGATCCACGGTCTTGACACTGGATCATACTTATTTGGAGCGTTCGATAGCGCACAACAAGGCGGCCTGGCCTATACCCTAATCCTGATCGCCTTTATGTTAAACGCCGCAGTGCCACCATTAAATGCTTGGCTTACTGACGCCTACCCAGAGGCCACGGTGACTGGGGCGGTATTTTTAAGTGCCTTTACCACTAAAACCGCAGTTTACGTGCTGATCCGCTGTTATCCGGGGGCGGAGATCCTAATAGGTTTAGGCGTTTTTATGGCCATTTATGGGGTCGTATTTGCGGTATTAGAAAATGATTGTCGCCGCCTACTTGGCTATCACATTATCAGCCAAGTTGGCTATATGGTCGTGGCCGTTGGGATCGGCACCGAAATGGCACTAAATGGTGCTTCTTCTCACGCCTTTGCCCATATTCTATATAAAGGTCTGTTATTTATGGGGGCAGGCGCGGTCATTCATATGACGGGTAAACGAAAACTAACCGAACTTGGTGGCCTGTATCGCACTATGCCTTGGACAGTAGCCCTCTATATGATCGGCGCTTTCGCGATCTCTGCTTTTCCGTTATTTAGTGGTTTTGTCAGTAAAAGTATGATCATCGCTGCGGCTGCGGGTGATCATCACGCCACGGTCGCATTATTACTAATGCTGGCCTCGTCTGGAACCTTCCTCCATACAGGGCTTAAGCTGCCTTATTATATGTTTTTTGGCAAGGACAGTGGTTTACGGCCTAAGGAGCCGCCACTTAATATGCTGTTGGCGATGGCCATTGCTGCTTTCTTTTGCATTGCCATCGGTGTCTATCCAAATATGCTTTATAACATGCTGCCCTATGCCGTTAATTTTGAGCCCTATACCCCTGTGCATGTGACAGAAAGTCTCGGCATCCTAATGTTTACTCTGCTCGCTTTTGTGCTGCTGCTTAAACACCTCGACCCACAGAATACCATCAGCATCGATACCGACTGGTTTTACCGACGCGGGGCAATAGCCCTGATGTGGCTGGCCAATAACCCCGTTAAGCGGTGGGAACAGAAGATCATTACTCTGGGCGATGGCTTTGGCCTCAATGTCCTGCACCGTCTGTCAAAACACAGTCTGAATATAGATACTAATGTCGTCGACAACGCGGTTAATGGCGTGGCAAAAAACGCGATTAAAGGCGGCAACCTGCTGAGGCGGCTACAAACAGGTATGGTCTCCCACTATGCTCTGGCGATAGCTATTTGGCTATTTTTAGTGATTGCTGTTTATGTCGTTACTTTTTATATCGTTAGTAAGGAGATCTTATGACAGGATCATTATTAATCGATGTCCCGATATTAAGTATCTTGATATTCCTGCCAGCGGTCGCCGCATTATTAGTGCCGTTGCTGTCTGGTGATAACTTGGTACGCTGGTTTACTTTTAGTGTCTTAGTGGTCGACTTTATGATCGCATGTTGGCTATTGATCACTTTTGATAATACTACCGCTCAGATGCAATTTGTCGAAAGTACTCCCTGGGTCGCATCGCTGGGCATTAGCTACAAGTTAGGGGTCGACGGGGTCAGCGTGTTGTTTGTTTTCTTAACCGCCCTGCTCGGTTGGATCTGTGTTTTAGCTTCCTGGACCGCGATTAAAAAACGACTCAAAGAGTTCATGATCTGTTTGCTGGCGATCCAGTGTTTGATGCTCGGGGTTTTCTGCGCACTGGATCTATTTCTATTTTATGTATTTTGGGAAGCGATGTTGATCCCGATGTATCTCATCATCGGGATCTGGGGCGGCGACAATCGTATTTATGCTGCGTTTAAGTTTTTTCTTTATACCCTCACTGGTAGTTTACTGTTTCTGATCGGGATCTTGGTTCTCTATTTTGCTGGCGGGCGAACCTTCGACATCTTAGCGTTAATGGCAGTGCAGTATGACTATGACCTTCAGCTCTGGGTGTTTATCGCTTTCTTGATTGCGTTTGCGGTTAAGGTTCCGATGGTACCAATGCATACTTGGTTGCCCGATGCTCATGTCCAAGCTCCCACCGCTGGTAGTATTATTCTGGCTGGGGTGCTGTTAAAAATGGGGGCCTATGGTTTTATTCGTTTTTCATTGCCAATGCTACCCGACGCATCTCATTATTTTGCGCCGCTAATGCAGGGGTTGTCGGGCGTGGCAATTGTCTACGGTGGTTTTCTCGCCTTGGCACAACAAGACATCAAAAAGCTGATCGCTTATTCCAGTATTAGTCATATGGGATTGATCACCTTAGGGCTGTTCACGTTCACCGAAAATGGCACTACTGGTGCCGTAATCCAGATGTTTAACCATGGCATTACGACCGGTGCCTTGTTCTTGTTGATTGGTGTGGTTTATGAGCGCACCCATTCACGGGATATTCCTGCTTATGGTGGTTTGCTCAAAGTAATCCCGATTTACGGGATCTTTTTTGCCATTTTCTTGCTCTCTTCGATGGCAGTTCCTGGCACCAATGGCTTTGTGGGCGAAATCCTGGTGCTGTCGGGCACCTTTGGCGTCAATAATTGGGCCGCCAGTGCTGGAGTATTAGGCGCATTGATCGGCGCCGCCTATCTTTTGGGGATTTATCGCCAGATGCTGTTAGGGCCGATCCGTATTCCTGGAGCAGCAAAGATCTCGGATCTCAATAAAAGAGAGCTTAGTTGCGCGCTACCACTGCTACTTTTTGTTTTCTGGCTCGGGCTGTACCCCAAACCGTTCCTCAGTATTTTAAAACCGACCTTAGCCCACCTGCTTGAGCAAACAATGAGGGTCGGATTATGAGTGAAATTGATCTAGCCGCTATCACGCAGTCCGTAGTGGCAACAGGACCTGAAATTATCATTATCTGCGGTGCCTGTGTCGCGTTGATGTTGTCCTTAGTGCCACATCCACGCCAGCACCAAATCCTAGCATCAATTTCTATCTTTATGATCGGACTGGCCGCGAGCATGAGCTATTTTCTAAGTGACTACCCGCAAACTGCTTATGCAGGGATGTTCGTGATAGATAATTTTTCCTCTTTTTTCAAAATAATCCTTTATCTCGGTACCACGCTTACGGTGTTGATGTCAGGTAAATACCTCGTCAAAGAAGGCGTGATCCAGGGTGAATATTATTCACTGCTACTGTTTGCACTGCTCGGCACAATGATCATCGTATCCGCGACCGATCTGCTGATGATCTATATCGGTCTCGAACTGCAGGCTCTGTCAATTTATGTACTTACTGGGTTTCTAAAATCTAACGCCAGGTCTAATGAGGCTGCGTTAAAGTACATCATTCTTGGGGCTTTTTCGTCGGCGATAATCCTTTATGGCATGTCGTTATTTTATGGTTTAACCGGTACTACAAATCTCAATCAAATGGCCGCCGCACTGTCCACGCAAGATCAATCCGATCCGATGTTGATCCTTGCAACTGGGTTTATGCTGGTCGGTCTGCTATTTAAAGTGGGGGCTGTGCCATTCCATATGTGGGTGCCAGATATCTATGAAGGCGCGCCATCACCGATCACCGCCTATATGTCGGTGGCACCTAAAGCCGCTGCATTTGCGGTGATCATTCGTATTTTCGTAGTCGATCTTGCGATATTACAGCCGATTTGGATTTTCAGCATCGCCGCTATCTCGCTACTGACTATGGCGTTGGGCAGTTTTGCGGCGCTGGTGCAAAACAATATCAAACGGATGTTGGCATATTCCAGTATTGCCCACGCTGGCTTTCTGATGCTGGGCCTAGTGGCTGGAGGCACAGGCGGTATCACTAGCATCATGCTTTATCTGCTGGTTTATACCTTCATGACTATTGGCATTTTTGCCGTGATCATTGTGTTAAACAAAGGAGCGAGCCGCGGCGAGTCAATTGAAGATTTTTGTGGTCTGGCCCAGAATAATCCAGCCTTGGCTTTTATGAGTCTGATCTTTTTATTTTCGCTGGCAGGAATTCCACCCACCGGTGGTTTCTTTGCCAAGTTTTATGTTCTGACAGCACTGGTGGATAAAGGTTATGTCGAGCTAGCCGTCGTGGCAGTGTTATTGAGTGCGGTCGCCGCCTGGTTTTATCTTCGGATCATCATGTTGATGTATGTAAAACAACCGACGGAACACACAGCAATAGACCTTAATCCGTCGATCAGGACAGTGTTGTTGATTGCGACAATTGGCACCCTATTGGCGGGATTATTACCCGCCTGGTTGCTTGATTTTACGGCGAATTCAATCCCGTCTGTTTTTGGCTAAAACACCAATATAAGACTATAGTTAACAACAGAGAGGCTCGGGCCTCTGGTGAAAGGGGGTACTAAAATGCCGATTGATTTTTTACCAGTTTTTTTGATGGTCGCGGTGGTGGTGACACTGGCTGTATTTATCCTGACCCTTTCTCGCCTGCTTAGGACTGACAATCCTTACCCGGAAAAAAACCGTCCTTATGAATGTGGCATCGACCATGTTGGGGAAGCCTCCGCAGGGCTATTCAAAGTGCAATATTTTGTGATTGCTATCTTGTTTGTGGTGTTTGACGTCGAAACGATGTTTCTGTTTCCCTGGGCGGTGGTGTTGGCAGACTTAGGCCTGTTTGGTTATATCGAGATGTTCATTTTTATTGTGATGCTTTTGGTTGGTTTTATCTATGCCTGGATCAAAGGAGCTTTAGAATGGGAAGTTTGACAGCGCAATACAAAGATAGTGTACTTTTTACCACCTCGGAAAACATCATTAACTGGAGCCGAAAATCATCGCTATGGCCAGAAACATTTGGCATCGCCTGCTGTGCGATTGAAATGATTGCTGCTGGTTGTGCCAGATACGATCTCGATCGCTTTGGGGTGGTCTTTCGTTCCTCTCCCCGCCAGTCAGATGTAATGATCATCGCTGGTACAGTGACCAAGAAAATGGCCCCGATTATCAGGCGGCTTTATGACCAAATGCCAGAACCTCGCTATGTCATCGCCATGGGCACCTGCGCCATCTCTGGCGGCGTTTATAATACTTATTCAGTGGTTCAGGGATCAGATCTTTTTGTTCCCGTTGATGTTCATGTCGCTGGTTGCCCGCCTCGTCCCGATGCGCTGTTACATGGCATTGTGCTACTACAGCAAAAAATAACGGGCAGTCGCGATCTTAAGCAGCAGGTATAACTATGGCTGATCAATTTCCTGTTGCAAAGATCATTGCTAATTTCAACGGCCGAGTCAGTATCGATTCCGAGGTCACCGACATGGCCTGTGTTGTGGTCAAGCCAATAGATCTAGTCGAACTATGTTTGTTCCTGCGCGATAACCCAGCGTTTAAATTTAATTTTATGACCGATATTGGCGGGGTCGACTTTTTCCCCAATTTGCCGCGCTTTCAGCTGGTTTATCATCTGTACTCAATTGATTTTGGCTGGCGGTTGCGGATAAAATGCCCGCTCGAAGATCCGCCCAAAGCCCCCACTATCACAGAAATTTGGACCACGGCGAACTGGCATGAGCGTGAAGCCTACGACATGTATGGGATCGTCTTTGAAGACCACCCAGATTTGCGTCGTATATATATGTGGCAAGACTTTGAAGGTTGGCCGATGCGCCGCGATTTTCCGCTGCGCGGTTATAAAGATAAATATAATCCATTTGGCGAAGAAAAACCTGGCGCGGACCAAGATCCGATCGGGGACATTCTATGACCGACGTAAACATTATTGATCAAAGTGATGATGAGTCAGGGCAAAGCCGCGAAGTGTTGATGAACCTTGGCCCGCAGCATCCCAGCACCCATGGCGTGTTACGTTTGCTGTTACAGATGGACGGCGAAATAGTTAAACGGATCGAGCCGCATATCGGTCTATTACATCGTGGGACCGAAAAACTGTGCGAAAATTTTACCTATACCCAGATATTTCCACTGACCGATCGATTAGATTACCTCTGTCAGCCATCCAATAACCTTGGCTATGCACTAGCGGTGGAAGCATTGCTCGGGATAAAAGCCCCCGAACGGGCCCAATATATTCGGGTCATGATGGCGGAGTTGTCTCGGATCTCAGGGCACCTGTTGATCACTGGCGCTTTGCCGATGGACCTAGGGGCGATGACGACTTTACTCTACACCATGCGCGATCGTGAAATGATCATGGATATCATGGAGATGATCAGCGGGGCCCGCATGCATACATCCTACTGCCGGGTTGGTGGTGTCAGAGAAGATCTGCCCGAGGGCTGCCTTGAACGGATCCTTGAGTTTTGTAATATCTTCGAACACCGGATTGCTGATTATGAGTCCCTAGTAGGCAACAACAGGGTGTTTCTGGCCCGGGTCGAAAATGTTGGCAATATCACAGGTGAAGATGCAATAGCCTTGGGACTCAGCGGGCCATGCCTTAGAGCTTCTGGTATCGACTGGGATATCCGACGCGATGCTCCTTATGAGATTTATGACCAGCTCGATTTTAAGGTTATCGTGCGCACCGATGGTGATTGTTATGATCGTTGGAAATGCCGGGTCGACGAAATGCGCGAAAGCCTGAAAATGGTGCGCCAGTGTATCGCCCAAATGCGCCCTGGTCCGTTTCTGATCGATGATCCAAAGATCGCCTTTCCTGTTAATAAAGATCTGCTAGCTCATTCGATGGAAGCGCATATTCATCATTTTAAATTGGCCGCCGAAGGTTTTAAGGTACCTAAAGGCGAGGTTTATACCGCCATCGAAGCTCCTAAGGGCGAGCTTGGTTTCTACATCATCAGTGACGGCACTGAAAAACCATTTCGAGTCAAAATTCGGGCACCATCTTTCGTCAACCTGCAAGCTCTTACACGGCGCACCACCAATATGAAATATCTGGCCGATGTCATTGCGATGATTGGCTCGCTCGATCCAGTGATGAAGGAGGTCGACAAATGACAGTTCAATATTCCAAACAAAGTATCATTGCAGCTCTGGCGCCCGATATTACCCAAGTTAAAAAATGCTATCCAACCCAGCGCAGCGCGATCATGCCAGCACTTTATCTGGTTCAGGAAAAATATGGTTTCATCGACGAAACTGCTTATCAGGCAATCTCTGAAATTCTTGATGTTCCGGAGATCTGGGTCTATGAACTGGCTAGTTTCTACACCTTGTATAACCGTAAAGAAATCGGCAAATATCACCTCCAGCTCTGCACCAATGTCCCCTGCATGTTGTGCAGTGCCTATGATCTACTGGATCACTTGCAAACCAGACTCGGGATTAACATAGGGCAAACAACCCAAGATGGTCTTTTTACCTTAGCCACGGTGGAATGTATCGGCTCGTGCGATGTCGCACCTGCGATGATGATCAACCAGGACTATCACACCAACTTATCAAAAGAACGCGTAGATCAACTGCTCGACCAACTATCGCAAGCAGCGGAGCAAGAGCCCTCAGCAGGACAAGAGCCTTCAGCAGGACAAGAGCTTTCAGCAGAGCAAAAGCCTTCAGCGGCATCGTAGAAAGAGCCATGAGCGAACTGGTGTTACTAAAGAATATCACTCACCCTGACTGTGCTAGTTTAGACTATTATGAAAAAAATGGTGGTTATCAAGCTCTTAAGCACGTCCTGCACGATTATGTTCCAGACCAGGTCATCGCTACTGTCAAAGCCTCCAAGCTACGCGGTCGTGGCGGAGCTGGTTTTCCCACGGGCCTGAAATGGAGTTTTGTCCCCAAAGACGATGGCAAAGCACATTATCTCTGTTGCAACGCTGACGAGGGTGAACCAGGTACCTTTAAGGATCGACTCCTGATGGAACAGGATCCTCATAGGGTGATTGAAGGAATGATCATTGCTGCTTATGCGATCGATGCTCGGATAGCCTATATTTATATTCGCGGTGAGTATGGCCTAGCCATAGCAAGAATCGCCCAGGCGATCAAAGCCGCTTACGCCAAGGGTTATCTTGGCCACAACATCTCAGGATCTGATTTTTCGCTCGATATCTATGTCCATAAAGGCGCTGGTGCTTATATCTGCGGTGAAGAAACCGCACTGCTAGAATCAATCGAAGGTCGTCGCGGTCAACCGAAATTAAAACCGCCATTCCCAGCAGTAGAGGGACTTTACCAGTGTCCAACTGTGATCAACAATGTTGAAACTTTTGTCTGTGTTGCCCATATATTTGCCAAGGGAGTTGACTGGTTTACCTCGATTGGCCCTGAAGATGCACCTGGCCCACGCCTGTTTGGTCTGAGCGGCCAATTAAAGAAACCCGGACTCTACGAGTTGCCAATGGGGCTTTCTTTGCGTGAGTTAGTGTTTGATTATGGCGGTGGCCCTATAACAGGACCATTCAAAGCTGTGATCCCAGGTGGGGTGTCGGCACCCATGATCCCTTTGGCGGGACTTGATGTGAAGATGAATTTCGCCGATCTGGCCGCTGCCGATAGCATGATGGGTTCTGCCGCGGTCATTGCCTTAGATCAGAGTGCATCTATTCCAGTAGTGGCCAGGCGCATTGCCGAATTTTTCTCTCATGAAAGTTGTGGCAAATGTACACCTTGTCGGGAGGGGCTCCACTGGGCCAGTAAAATCCTTAATCGGATCGAGCAAGGCCAGGGCCGCCCAGGAGATGTAGAGCAGTTGGAAGCCTTATGCGGTGGCATCTATGGTAATAGCTTTTGCGCCCTAGGGGTTGGTGCCTCTTGGGCGATCAGCGCAACCCTTAAACATTTTCGCCATGAGTATGATGCTCTAATCATTCAACATACCATCCCTGTATCGAACAGGAGTAGCTGATGATCAAATTCAAAATCAATGGTCAGGAAATCGAAGTAGCACCAGGGACCACAATTCTTACTGCTGCTCGCGCCTTGGCCATTGAGATCCCAACTTTTTGTTATCAGGATCGACTGTCGATCTTAGCGAGTTGCCGTATGTGCCTGGTGGAAGTTGAGGGCAGACGAAATCTAGAACCCGCCTGCGCCACTCAGGTCTCTCAAGACATGGTGGTATTGACCCATTCGGAAAAAGTAGTTACCAGCCACGAGGATATGCTTGAAATCCTGTTGGCTAACCACCCGCTCGACTGCCCTGTCTGCGATAAAAGTGGCGAATGTGAATTACAAGATACCGTGTTTGATTATGGTAAAGGTGATTCCAGGCTTTTTGATCCAAAAAGAGTATTCAGAACCGAAGATATTCAACTCAATGATGTGATCACTTTCAATGCCAACCGCTGCATCCAGTGCCAACGTTGTGTCCGAGTTTGTGAAGAAGTGGTCGGCGATGTCGCACTTGGCACCATGGATCGCGGGCTAGATTCCGAGATTACTGGCGTTGGCGACAGCCTGAAAGATTGCAGTCATTGCGGCAACTGTATCGAGGTCTGCCCTGTTGGGGCACTGATGAGTACCCCATACCGTTATAAAGCTAGGCCTTGGGATCTTGAACAATTTGAAACAACCTGCGGCATGTGCGGCACGGGTTGCAGCATGACTATCGAGACTCGTGAAGGAGAACTGGCACGGGTCAAAAGTAACTATGAAACTGGGATCAACGGCGAACTGCTGTGTGCCAAAGGTCGTTTTGGTTTTGATTTTATTGACGGCGGCGAGCGGATAACCCAACCGATGATCCGCAAAAATGGCGTCATGACCGCAGTGAGTTGGTCACAAGCATTGGACTTTATCGCTACCACCAGCCAAGATATTCTAAACCAAAATGGTCATATCAAAGGCTTAATTTCACCTCGCCAGACCAATGAAACCGCCTTTATGTTTCAGCAGCTAATGCGGGAGGTCTTTCACTCGTCTGACATCCATTCCAGCTGTCGCTACTCTGGGCTAAATCAGCAGCCACAAACTAGTGAAATTCTGACAAACCTGCTAACTCAAACCTATAGCCGACAACCGCTAGCTGACATTCTCAAAAGCGCTTGTATTTTTGTATTAGGGAGCAATATCAGCGATGAAAACCCAGTCTCTAGTTACCTGATAAGGCAATATCAACGTGATCATCATAATCAGTTGTTAGTGGCAAGTTCAAGACCCTGTGCGCTCGATGATATTGCGACTGAAAAGTTACGGTTACTGCCAGGTAATGAGGCGGCATTGTTGTCGGCTCTGGCCTCTGAACAGGACATGTCAGATGAAAAAGCACTGGGTTATTTTGTTGCCGCGGCTAAAATAATACTAACCCAAGCTAGCTCGATTACCCTATTAATAGGCACCGAATTTATGCGGGGACAACAGACCACAGACTGTTTGTCATGGATAGAAAAAACTGTACAACGTCTACAGCAGCAGGGAAAAAAAGTTTTTGTCCAATTGCTGTTCGACCGGCCCAATCAGCTCGGCCTATGGCATATGGGCTGTCTGCCAGATTTGCGAGCCAATCAACCACAGCAAACTCCAGATATGTTTTATGTTGTTGGTTCCGATCCGATTGCCAACTGCTTTGCGGGCGATCCGCTAGAACAAGCAGCCTTGGATACGCCTTGCCTGATTGTCCAAAGTGCCTTTATGACTGCAACAGCCCAAAAGGCCATGGTTATCTTGCCTGCACCGTCATACGGCGAAGAAAATGGCACTTATACCAACAATGAAGCACGGGTACAGAAAGTAAGAGCTATCCGACAACCACTCCAAGGGATCTTATCAACTGCAGCGGTTTTTACCCAGATCGCCAGTTCCCTCGGTAAGGATATTGGCCCAGTCACAGCTAACCTAATATTTCGTCAGATTAAACAGCAGGTAAGCGGTTATCAGGAACTAGCACAGGATCTGATTTTAGGGCCTGAGTTAAACGACTATGGTTTTACAACGGGATCAGCAGCAACCGACTATTCATCGCAAGTTCAAGCAGTGAGTTACCGTCCTTTAACCAGCTATACCCTGCTCACTGGCGACAACCTATTTCGCTCTGGCAAGCTCACAGCCCAATCAAAAAACCTTGCAGGTTTAGGTCATAGTACTTATGTCGAAATGAACCCTGGTGTCAATTATGACGATCCTCAATTGGATTACCAGGTAACAATCACTCGGGGCTCCAGCTCTTTTACCGCGCCCTTAAAGATCAACCGTTGTTTCCCCGAAAAGCTACTTTTTGTACCAGAAGAGCAGTTACGTTCGCCAGGGAATAAAATCATCGGAGCCACACAATACCCCTGCCCTATTGAAGTCGAAATCAAAGTTTCGAGTTTGGTAAAAAATAAATAACAAGTTATTTAACCGCTATTGCAATGCTCAGATACACTTCGCTTGATTAGTGAAACCTAACATTTGATCGAGATACTTAGTATTTCTTAAATGGATCTTTGGTTATGTTGATCATCAACCTACTGTGAAGATTTTGTTCGCAGTTATAGATTTTATTAACAGAAATAGTTATCAAATGAATCTTTTGGTGGTAAAGTCAATTTAATTGAAACAGAAATTTATTGAAATGACAGCTGATACAAGCACTTTATTAGATAAAGCACAGACATTATGTGACAGCCGCGGTGCACGCTTCACGGCGGTCCGTCGCAAGGTATTAAAATTAATGTTGGAAGCTTCAGGGGCAATTAGTGCTTATGATTTATTAGATGGCCTTAAAGCTACCGACTTATCTGCTAAGCCACCAACAATTTACCGGGCATTGGATTTTTTTCTCGAACAGCACTTTATTCACCGAGTGGAATCACAAAATGCATTTATAGCCTGTAATGCTTTTTCTGATAGCCACCAATTGCAGTTGTTTATTTGTGAGAAATGTCATGATGTTCAAGAAGTACATTCACCACAGATACAACAATCGATAAATGATCAAGCACGGTTAAATGATTTTCAAGTGAAAACTCAAACGGTTGAAGCTTATGGCTTGTGCCACCAATGCCGCTTAGATTAATGTAATTAAATATTTTCAAAGGATTTAAACTAGCTATGAAAGTTGAATTTATCAACCCCTTTTTAGACTCTCTACTGAACGTTTTAGCTACGATGGCGTCAACAAAATTAACCCCAGGAAAGCCGCTGTTAAAACGTAATGAGAAAGCGCATGGTGATGTTTCTGGTTTAATCGGCATGGTTGGCCCAGACATTAAAGGTTCCCTTTCAATTTCTTTTGATGAGAAATTAGCGTTATCAATCATGCAAGGGATGCTAGGAGAGAACCCAGGCAAGATAAACGAAGAAGTGACTGACATGGTTGGTGAAATAACCAATATGGTTGCTGGCGGCGCGAAAAACTTATTAGACCAAAAGGGTTATGATTTTGACATGGCAACCCCGATCGTGGTTTCTGGTAAAGAACATACCATCAGTCACCAGTTTGACGGCCCTAAGATTATGATCCCCTTTACCAATCCAAACGGTCGAGCGGTGATCGAGATTTGCTTCGATAAAGTATAAAATAACATTTCAATCTTGTTATCTATTAGCCATCCTCTGTGATGGCTTTTTATTGTCTAAGTTTCTCATCTGGTAAAACTTTCAGCTGCCGATGTAAAATCAGCCATATCAAGAGTGCTTATGATAAAGTTCAGTGGAAACGAAAAAATAAATCTAAATATTGATAATAATGATATTGATTCTTATTTGTAAAGTAATGTAAACTCCTTGCAATTACTTAATTGACGAGAATTCAAACATGTTGACATCAAAACCAAGCATCATCGCTTCAGCTATTTTATTATCTTTAGGTTTAACCGCATGTGGCGGCAGCAGTAAAACCGACACAACTCCAGTTGTCGTTAATGTTGCACCAACAGCCGTTGCACTTGACAAATCTACTCTAGTTGAAAATGACATGGCCGCTATTGTTGGCACATTAACAACGACCGATGCTGATGTGAAAGATACTTTCACCTATGCTGTTGATGATACTCGTTTTGAAATCGTCAATAATGAACTAAAGCTAGTGGCTGACACTGCAATTAACTTCGAACAAGAGTACCAAGTAGCGCTTAAAGTAACGGTTACTGATAGTGCTAAAAATACCTTCACCCAAGAGTTATCAGTGACTATCACTGATAGCCACGGCGTTGACAGTGTATTAGCTGAAGTTAAAGATTTAGTCCCTGCAACATATGCTTTCACTAGCAAACTAGGCACTGATGACTCAAGTGTTTCTTACGGTGGCCAAATTGCTCGTCAAGTTTTAATTATACAACTAACCAACTACATTGGTTCTGGCTTACAAGCTGATTTTGATGCTGGTATGTTCACCAGCAAAGCCGATGTGCTGACTAAACTAATGTCAATGTATGCTGGAACTGCAGAAGAATGGGAAACTAAAGCTGACGCCGCACTTAACTTTTCTGGCGATTTCGCCACTAAGCAAACTTCGCTGGGTGATATCAGTTCGTCACACAAAAATCTTCAAGGTAAGATTGCTGGCAATGACGCTAAAGGTCAGCACAAAGATTGGACTACTGAATTTGAAGGTTGGGACGCTAAAGGTGATTTCACCCCAGATTCGTTAGTACAGCATTTCTTTGGCCTACTGGCTGACAATGTTCAAACCGAACTTAACGGTGATACTCGTGTTGATGTTTTAGGCGAGACTATTACTAAGTTCTACTTACAAGACAATGGTATGGATCTTAAGCAACTGACCCAAAAGTTCCTACTTGGTGCGGTTAACTTCTCTCAAGGTACTGATGATTATCTTGATAACGCAACTGACTCTCACGGTCTAAACGGCGACAACCTGATTGGTGCTAAGAGTGGTAGCAAAGTTTACACCTCATTAGAGCACACGTTCGATGAAGGTTTTGGTTATTTCGGTGCGGCACGTAACAATAACGATTACACTGATTTAGAAATTCGCGCTAAGAGCGGCCGTGACGGTTGGAAAGGTGGTTATAACGACATCGATGCCGATGGTAAAATTGATCTGGTTTCAGAATATAACTTCGGTAATTCAACTAATGCTGCTAAGCGTGATGTTGGTTCAGTTAAATTAGCTGACGGTACGGCTAACCCAGCGGCAACGGATCTTACGACTGACGCATTCAACGCCTTCCTAACGGCTCGTACTATCATCAATAGTAACGTCGGCGCAGAGTTCAGCCCAGAGCAAAAAGCCACATTATTAGAGCAACGTGATGAAGCGGTATTTGCTTGGGAAAAAGCAATTTCAGCAACTATGGTTCACTACATCAACGAAGTGATTAAGGATGACTTAGCGACTATCGGTACTGCTGAGTTTAACTACGCTAACCTTGCTAAGCATTGGTCTGAACTTAAAGGTTTCTCTTTGGGTCTACAATTTAACCCAAATAGCCCAGTTACTGATGCTCAGTATACTGAAATTCAATCGCTGATCGGTATGAAGCCAGCATTGGTTGAAGCAGATGTTGCCGCTTATAAAGCTAACTTATTAGCAGCTCGTGACATTCTACAAGCGGCTTATAACTTCGATGCAGCAACTGTTACCAACTGGTAATCACTAGCTAGTGTTAAACTAATAAAGCGAGATCAACTTTGATCTCGCTTTTTGTGTTTATAATAGCAATCACTTTTTTAATACAAATCATTTTTATTACAGATCCGTTAATGAAAAGTCTGTGGTGAATAAGGTAAATTTTATGGCTCAAGTATCTAAAATATTTCGCCCGTTAACCGTAGCAATAGTAATTGCCACCTTACTTTCAGGCTGTGGTGAGAGTAGCTCTAGTAGCGCAGGGGCTGGCTATGGTGACAAAAACACCACGCCACCAACTAAGCCTGATACCACGTTTAATCAAACCGCACTACTGGCTAATTTAACTGATAATGTAATCACCCCGACCTATCAAGAATTTAATTCCCTCGCTATTGCCCATCAACAGGCAGTAGCGAATTACTGCACCACTGAACAAAGTTATGACAGTTCACAGTCACGCGATAGCGTTGAGGCACTACTGAGCCTAGCGCAATCTAGCTGGCAACAAACCATGGATCTGTGGCAACAAATTGAAGTAATGAAGTTAGGCCCACTGATTACTAACTCATCGATTTTAAGTAGCAATATTTATTCATGGCCAGCCTCCAATAGCTGTAGCATCGACCAAGATACCCTGTACTTTGCTGCTGGCAATATCAATGGCACGCCATATGATATATCGCGCCGTACTCCGACTCGCCGTGGTTTAGACTCATTAGAGTATTTATTATATAACACGTCGCTAGAACATAGCTGTAGCGCAACAACGCCAATTCTAGAGTCATGGGCAACCATGAACAGTGAGCAACGCCGCGTTACCCGTTGTAACTTTGCCACCGAAGTTAGTGGTGACTTGGTTAACAATAGCCAAATACTGCTGAACCAATGGCTCGGCGATGACGGTTTTGCTGCTAATTTAAAATTAGCGGGCAGTCCAGGCAGTACTTTTGCCACCGCCCACGAAGGTATTAACGCAATCAGCGACGCGCTGTTCTATCTCGATAAAATGACTAAAGATCAAAAGTTAGGTACGCCATTAGGTATTTGCTCAAATTGCCCATCGGGTGTTGCGCCGCAAAGTGTTGAATCAGCTTATAGCAACAACTCAATCAACAACCTGATTAACAATATTAAAGGATTCCAAAAAATCCTGTTAGGACAAGGTACTGACGCCAACAACTCGCTAGGTTTTGATGACTTTTTAGTTGAACAACAAGATAGTGCGACCAGTGAAGTCATGACCAACCAAGCTCAAGAAGCTATTACTCATTTTGAATCGTTTGAGCAAACTTTAGCCCAAACGCTAGTGAGTAATCCTGAAAAAGTTGAGTTGGCGCATGTCAAAGTAAAAGCGATTACTGACAAACTAAAGACCGATTTCATTACTAGTCTCGCACTTGAACTTCCAGAAACTTCAGCTGGCGATAACGATTAACAAGGGTTAACCATGAACAAAACATTATTAGCGACTATCATTTCGAGCCTGTTAATTAGCCAAATTGCTGTAGCTGCTCAAGAGAAAGAAACAACTAAGAAGAGCACTGAAAAATACCTAGAACGAATTCAGATTGTTGGTCACGATAACAACCTTCGAACTGACACCGGTTCGGCCACCTTAATTGATGCAGCTGAATTAGAGAAATTTGAATACGATGATATCAACCGTATCTTGGCTAATGTACCTGGGGTAAATATTCGTCAAGAAGATGGTTATGGTTTACGACCAAATATTGGATTTCGTGGCTCAACCCCAGAGCGTAGTAAGAAAATTGCCTTAATGGAAGACGGTATTTTAATTGCCCCCGCTCCTTATTCAGCTTCAGCAGCATACTATTTCCCTATGGTTAGTCGAATGACTGGGGTTGAAGTCTTTAAGGGCCCATCTTCGATAAAATACGGTCCAAACACGGTGGCTGGTGCCCTGAATTTTATCACTCGTCAAATTCCTGAAGTAGCCGAAGGCGGCTTAGATTTAGGCGTTGGTGGTGATGGTTATAACAAAGCGCACCTTTATTATGGCACTACCAATGGCAATTTTGGTTACTTGATTGAAGGGATCCATACCGAAGCTGACGGCTTTAAAGAATTAGACAACGGTGCCAACACTGGTTTTAAGAAAAACTCCTTTATGACCAAGTTGAGATATAATCTTTCAACCGAGCAATATGGCCAATTTGTCGAATTAAAGCTTGGTTATGATGATGAAATTTCAAATGAAAGCTACATTGGTTTATCCGATGATGATTTTGAAAAAACGCCCTTTCGCCGTTATGCAGCATCACAAGAAGATTTGATGGACTGGGATCACCAATCTATTTTATTAACTCATCATTTTGAAGCCAAAAGCTATAGCATCACCACCCGTGCTTATCGCAACAATTTTGCGCGCTCTTGGTTTAAGCTAAATGGTTTTTCTGGCGCATCGGTCGAAGATGTTATCGCCCAGCCCTATAAGGGGCTTAACCCTGACTTTATGGCAGTGTTACGCGGTGAGCGTGATTCATCGAACAGTACTGAAAACCTAATTATTGGTGACAATGCCCGTGAATATTACTCCCAAGGGCTACAGAGTGATCTCGCTTGGGACTTTACGCTTGGCGGCCTAGCGCATAACTTCGAAGCCGGTTTACGCTACCATCGTGACCAAATTGAACGTTTTCATACCACTGATGTTTTCGTCATGCGTTCGGGCGACCTCGAACGTATTAGCACTGAGACTCACGAAACCACCTTTAATACTGAAACCACGGATGCCTGGTCGGTGTATTTACAAGATAGTATTCACTTAGGGGCGCTTAAGCTTACTGTCGGGGTACGCGGCGAATTTATTGATGCTGAGTATCAAAATACATTGAGTGACCAACAAGATGACTGGCTCACCAAAAGCAGTCAAATTTGGTTACCTGGCTTTAGTGCTTTCTACCAATCGACCGAAAACTTAGGTTTCTTGTTCGGGGTTAACAAAGGCTACGTGCCTACTAGCCCAAAACAAAAACCAGCAATCAAAGCAGAAGAAAGTGTTAATTACGAGCTAGGTGCACGTTACTCTAACGGTAACACCAAAGCAGAAATGATTGGTTTCTTTAATGATATGAGTAACCTAAAAGAGAGTTGTACTTTCTCAGCAGGCGCCAAGTGTACTGAAAATGTTGATGAAGAATTCAACGGTGGTGCCGTAGATGTTTATGGTTTAGAGGCGAGCTTAAGCCACACCTTCAGTCCTACTGATTCAATTGATTTTCCTGTTAGCTTGGTTTATACCCATACCAAATCTGAATTTAAAGAAACTTTTGATTCTAAATTTGCACTGTGGGGTAACATTACGGCAGGTGATGAGGTGCCTTATTTACCAGATAATCAGCTAACCTTAATTGTCGGTTTTTCAGCAAATCGTTGGCAGGCATCGATATTAACGAGCTACGTTGGTGAAATGAAAGAGATTTCAGGCACAGGTGACAAGTTTAACTTTGTTGGCGTTAAGACGAAAGCGCTCACTACGGTTGATTTCTCTGCAACTTATGATTTAGGCGATGATGGTAGTTTCTACCTCAAAGCTGACAATATATTAAATCGGATTGAGATTGTTAGTCACCGTCCTTATGGCGCGCGCCCAAGCAAGCCACGTCAATTATTTCTTGGCTACAAATATAGCTTTTAACTAAACCATACCCGTGCTACCTGGAAATGCGTGATTTCAGCAAGTCGAGAAGCGTGCCAAATGCTAGGCATAATATGTGCAGTT
>JABSRS010000208.1 GCA_013214885.1 Gammaproteobacteria bacterium | reverse complement strand
ATCAGCACTGGGTCTTGGGAGCAGCTAACGCCATGATCAATTCGAGTAATTTTTAGCAACGCTAACGCTGCAATAATGTTACTAGCTGGCCCTTCTACGCCCGCGTGAGCTACGGTTAAAAAGCCTTCAGCGATTGCCTGTTTAAATACTGTTTCAAACTTAGCCGCAGGATGGCCAATTTCGGTTGAATCTAATCCGACCGCTACAATTTTGTCTTTATGAGCCAATGCTAGGGTCAATGTTGCGATTGCCGAGTCCTGATCTAAATGACGTAAGAAACACATAATTAGCCTGCTGGTTATGCCGAGCTCGCTAATGCCTTGTTTAAGCGCGCGATCGATGCCGTTAACGACAGTATCAAAACTAATCCCGCGTTCGGTATGTGCTTGGGGGTCAAAAAACACTTCAGTATGAACAACATTGTCAGCTTGGCACCGCAGCAAATAAGCCCAAGTTAAATCAAAAAAGTCCTGTTCTTTAACCAGGACATTGGCCCCTTGAAAATAGATATCGAGGAATGATTGCAGATTGTGAAAATTATAAGCATCTCTAACTTGCTCAAAAGTATCAAAAGGGATGGCGATATTGTTGCGCGTGGCCAGCTCAAACATCAACTCGGGTTCAAGTGTGCCTTCAATATGAAGATGGAGCTCAACCTTGGGTAAGATATGAATGAATTGTTTCATAACTAATGTCATAAATAGGTTCCTAATAAATATAGATTTAGCCGATATTTGGGCCAATTTATTAAGTACTTCTCTGCTAAATAAAAAGATCATGGATACAAAGAGAAAAGCACAAAAGTACTAAACTCTTCGTAATCAGAAATTATTGGTTTCTGGTAGAGACCCCCAATCCATATCACTGGGGTTATACGAAGCGAAATTAAATACTATCGCATATGGCAATCACAGTCTAATGTTTGCCGCCACCAATTGTCGTCGGCAAGTTTGGCGGTGCTTAACATAACCAGTTAGCAGCTCGAACCCCTAATATGACAGGTTAGTAAAGAACACAGAGGAGTGGCTTAATATTTGCGTCGCTAATCGTGACGACTAAAATTAATCAACAGGCCCCTAAGGAATCCTTATATCAGTCAGGGGTGTCTTATGCCGACACTGTGTCTATTTCGTCTGAGGCGCGTGACATGGCCAATGGTAAGGTAACGGCGACAGTTCAAGATACCTACGAGAACTTAGCCGCAGTCGGTAAAATCACTCAAGGCCACATTATCAGCCCTATTATTTATTAACCTGCTATTACCGAGGTTGAGCTGCGTGGTAAGCCTGAAATAGACATCGAAAATTTCTTTGATAATGCGATGAAAAACATTCTTGATAATAGAATGGGCATCGATAAAGAAAAACGCAAAAAAATTGAAGAATTACAAAAATTAATGGACAAAGTCATGAGGGATCGGTCGAGAAGCTTAAAAATCAACAAGCCTAAATTCCTCCGTAACATGTGACCCTATTTATTGATTGCCGATCAAGACTTCGGTGGTTAAAAAACAATCGACACAACTTATAGCAAAATCTTAAGATTATCATTTGATCGAAACGCTATTCTAATAGACAATATGCACCCATAAAATTTCCCCCAAAACAAGACTTAGTCGTCAGGAGTTTGTATGCCGTCACGTAAAGATTTAGCCAACGCTATTCGCGCCTTGAGTATGGATGCTGTTCAGCAAGCCAATTCAGGTCACCCAGGAGCACCAATGGGTATGGCTGATATCGCCGAAGTATTATGGCGTGATTTTTTAAAGCACAACCCAGCGAACCCAAAGTGGGCCGATCGCGATCGTTTTATTCTATCTAACGGCCACGGTTCAATGTTGCTGTATTCTCTATTACATCTTTCTGGTTATGAACTATCAATTGACGATTTGAAAAACTTCCGTCAAATGGACTCAAAAACTCCAGGCCATCCTGAATATGGTTATGCACCAGGCGTTGAAACTACGACTGGACCACTAGGTCAGGGCTTGACCAATGCAGTAGGTATGGCTATTGCTGAGAAAACACTGGCGGCACAATTTAACCGCGAAGATCACGCTGTCGTTGATCACTTCACTTACACCTTTATGGGCGATGGTTGTCTCATGGAAGGTATCTCTCACGAAGCATGTTCTCTGGCTGGTACTTTAGGTCTTGGTAAGCTGATTGCATTTTGGGATGACAACGGTATTTCGATTGACGGCAATGTTGAAGGTTGGTTTACCGATGACACCGTTAAGCGTTTCGAAGCTTACGGTTGGCACGTTATTGCAAACGTCGACGGTCACAACAGCGATCAAATTAAAGCAGCGATTGAAGCGGCACAACAAGACACTAAGCGTCCAACGCTAATTTGTTGTAAAACTACTATCGGTTACGGTTCACCAAACAAAGGTGGCACTCATGATTGTCACGGTGCACCACTTGGTAAGGACGAGATTGCAGCGACTCGTGAATTCTTAAACTGGCCACATGCGCCATTTGAAATTCCAACTGAGATCCAAAACGATTGGAATGCACTTGAGCAAGGCGCAACAGTTGAAGCTAGCTGGAATGACAAGTTTGCGGCATATCAAGGCGCTCATCCTGAATTGGCTGCTGAATTACAGCGTCGTTTAAGCGGTGAGTTACCAGCAAACTGGTCACAAGAAATGGACAGTTTCATTAGCGGGTTACAAGCTAATCAAACCAACATTGCTTCTCGTAAAGCATCACTAAATACGTTAAACAAAATTGGTCCAATGTTGCCTGAACTTTTAGGTGGCAGTGCCGATTTAGCACCGTCTAACCTAACTATGTGGTCAGACACTAAGGCGATTACTGCCGATGATGCTTCTGGTAACTACATCCACTACGGTGTTCGTGAGTTCGGTATGTCAGCAATCATGAACGGCATGGCGTTACACGGTGGCTTTAAGCCATACGGCGCGACATTCCTAATGTTTGTTGAATATGCCCGTAATGCATTGCGTATGGCTGCATTAATGAAGCAACCATCAATCTTTGTTTACACGCATGACTCAATTGGTCTGGGTGAAGATGGTCCAACGCATCAACCTGTTGAACAAATTGCTTCGCTGCGCTTAACGCCTAATATGTCGACTTGGCGTCCATGTGATGAAGTCGAATCAGCGATTGCTTGGCGTCATGCGATTGAGCGCACCGACGGTCCAACGACTCTGATCTTCTCTCGTCAAGGTCTTGCGCCACAATCACGTGATGCTGAGCAAGTTAAAAATGCCGCTCGTGGTGGTTACATCCTTAAAGATTGTGAGGGCACGCCTGAGCTAATCTTAATCGCCACCGGTTCTGAAGTTGGTTTGGCTCACGATGCGCTAAATGAATTAACGGCTGCTGGTCACAAGGTTCGTTTAGTGTCGATGCCTGCTACTGATGTCTATGATGCGCAAGACGCCGCATACAAAGAGTCAGTGCTACCGATTGCTGTTACTGCACGCGTAGCGGTTGAAGCTGGAATTGCTGATTACTGGTATAAGTATGTTGGTTTAGGCGGTAAAGTTGTTGGCATGACTACCTTTGGTGAGTCAGCCCCAGCGAGTGACTTATTTAAGCACTTTGGCTTTACGGTCGAGAACGTTGTTGCTACCGCCAAGTCGGTACTTTAACTCAGACCAGGCCGCTTTTTAGCGGCCTTTTTGGTTATTACTTGAGTGTTTGGAAAAAGAATTAATGTCGAAGTTACGCGTTGCAATTAATGGTTATGGCCGCATTGGTCGAAGTATCTTGCGTGCTTATTATGAGTCGGCCCTTGGTGGTTATGATCAGGTCGATTTAAGTGACAAAATAGAAATCGTCGCAATTAATGAATTGGCTTCGCCGGAGGGGATTGCTCATTTAACTCAGTTTGATAGTAGCCACGGTCGCTTTATGCATAAAGTGTCGGTCGATAATCAAACCTTGTGCATTAAAGATGACAAGATCCAGTTGTTGCATCAGCCTGACCCTGCGTTGCTGCCATGGCGTCAATTAAAGATCGACATTGTTTTAGAATGTAGCGGGGTGTTTAGCTCACGTGATGATGCCAAAAAACACCTAGATGCTGGGGCGTTAAAAGTGTTGTTTAGTCATCCAGCGGATCCTGATGTTGATAAAACGGTAATATTTGGAATTAACGATCATTTAGTCGGTGCCGATGATTTGATTGTGTCCAATGGTTCATGTACTACCAACTGTGTGGTGCCAGTGATTGAAGCACTCGATCGCCATTTTTGTGTCCGAAGTGGTACGATTACCACGATCCATTCATCGATGAATGATCAGCCAGTAATCGATGCCTATCATCCTGACTTGCGCCGTACTCGTGCCGCTAGCCAGTCGATTATTCCCGTCGATACCAAGTTAGCCCAAGGGATTGAGCGAATTTTGCCGACCCTTAAAGGTAAGATGGAAGCAATTTCGGTCCGGGTACCAACCATTAATGTGACCGCAATGGACTTGAGCGTGACGCTTGAGCGCCGTGTTGATATCAAAGACATTAACCAAATGCTAAAACAAGAAGCCCAATCGCGCTTAAGTGCCATTTTGGATTACACCGAAATGCCATTGGTTTCTTGTGATTTTAATCATGATCCTCATTCAAGTATTGTCGATGGCACCCAGACTCGGGTAAGCGATGGGCACTTGGTCAAACTGCTACTGTGGTGTGATAACGAGTGGGGCTTTGCCAATAGAATGTTAGATACCTGTCTAGTGATGGGTAAAACTATAAATCATTAAGGAATTTTAAATGTCGTTAATTAAAATGGCTGATCTAGATTTAACTGGCCAGCGGGTATTAATCCGTGAAGATTTAAACGTGCCAGTAAAAGATGGCAAGGTAACTTCTGATGCCCGCTTACGCGCGGCACTACCGACGATTAAATTAGCACTAGCAAAGGGTGCTGCCGTGATGGTGATGTCTCACCTTGGACGCCCAACTGAAGGTGAATTTAATAGTGAGTTTAGCCTAAAGCCAGTCGCGGATTATTTAAATGATGCACTCGATGTTACGGTGCGTTTTGAAACCGATTATCTTAATGGTGTTACTGCGGCCGTTGGTGAAGTCGTGATATTTGAAAATGTTCGATTTAACGTTGGCGAAAAGAACAATAGTGATCAATTAGCTCAGCAGATGGCTGATTTGTGTGATGTGTTCGTGATGGACGCTTTTGGCACGGCGCATCGCGCTCAAGCATCGACTCATGGCGTTGCTAAATTTTCCGCGATTGCTTGTGCCGGTCCATTATTGTCTGGCGAATTAGAGGCATTGGGTAAAGCACTTGATAGCCCAGCACGACCAATGGTTGCGATTGTTGGCGGCTCAAAAGTATCGACCAAGTTAACGGTACTAGAAAGTTTATCTAAAATTGTCGATCAGTTAGTGGTAGGTGGCGGGATCGCTAATACCTTTATCGCTGCTGCGGGTCATGAAGTGGGTAAATCACTTTATGAAGCCGACTTAGTCAGTAATGCTAAAGAGCTTACCGCTAATGCTCAGGCAAATAATGGTGATATTCCAGTGCCAACAGATGTTATTGTCGCGACGGAGTTTGCCGAAACAGCAACGGCGACATTAAAGAATGTTAAAGATGTTCAGGCCAATGAGATGATTTTTGATATCGGTCCTGAATCTGCGGCAGCACTTTGTGAAATCATTAAAAATGCCGGCACCATCGTTTGGAATGGTCCTGTTGGCGTGTTTGAATTTGACCAGTTTGGCAGCGGGACAGAAACCATTGCCCGGGCGATTGCCGACAGTGATGCATTCTCTATCGCTGGTGGCGGTGATACGCTTGCGGCTGTAGATAAATATGGGATTGCCGATAAAATTTCATATATTTCAACTGGCGGTGGCGCATTCTTAGAGTTTCTTGAGGGTAAAAAATTACCAGCAGTGGAAATTCTAGAGCAACGCGCAAAATAAATTGTATACAGACAAGGTGTTAATTCGGTTATAATTGCCGAATAAACCCCCTTATTTAATGGTAGAAACATTTTAGTTTTTACCTCCACTATTTAGACAGGAATAGTAAAAATGGCTTTAATTTCATTGCGTCAGCTATTAGATCACGCGGCAGAATACAACTACGGTATTCCAGCGTTTAACGTTAACAACCTTGAACAAATGCGTGCAATCATGGAAGCGGCAGACAGAACTGATAGCCCTGTGATTGTGCAAGCATCGGCAGGTGCCCGTAAATACGCTGGTGCCCCTTTCTTAAAAGCAATGATGGCTGCGGCGATTGAAGAATTCCCACATATCCCAGTGTGTATTCATCAAGATCACGGAACATCTCCTGACATCTGTCAGCGTTCAATTCAGTTAGGTTTTTCGTCAGTAATGATGGATGGCTCGCTAAAATCTGATGGCAAAACACCGTCAGATTATGGCTACAACGTTGACGTGA
>JABSRS010000207.1 GCA_013214885.1 Gammaproteobacteria bacterium | reverse complement strand
GCTAAAATTCAATTAATGACTGAAAACCTTCAAGATGGTGCTAGTAAAGCAATGAATTCAATTGCAAAAGGCAGTGAACAATCGGAGCTAGCGGTGACTCAGGCGCAGCTTGCTGGCACACAACTCGATAATATTTTAAGCTCAGTGAACACCATTACCGAGATGAATAATCAAATAGCGGTAGCCGCCGAAGAGCAAGCTGCCGTAACAGACCAAATATCACAAAGCATTGTTAGTATTTCTGACACTGGCAGAGAAACCGTTGCTGGCTCGAACCAAATTACCATTGCCAGTGCCGAACTATCTCAGCTGGCCTCGTCATTAAAAATATTAGTAAATCAGTTTAAGTTGAATGGCTAAACCCCCACTCTATCTAGACTTAAGAGATACCATAATCTTTAGTCTAGATTAAGTTAATAAATTGTATTGTCCCTTGATTGACTAACGTAAGTTTTTGCAACCAATTTAGAGAATTTATCATGTTCAATAAAAACGCATGCTTGCTGCAGCCATACTGCCAGATTTATTATTAACAGCTTGCGGTGGTGGTAATGACTCTGAGACATTATTGTCTCCTAGTTTTTCCTTTGCTATTAGCGATGCTCCCGTTGATGACCTATCTAAAGTGGTCATATGCTTTAACCGGATTGAATTATTAAAAAGCGGGGATGATGAAATATTCACGATTGGTGAAACTAACAGAATTATTGCCGCCAACGATTTATGTTTAACCGATAACGACGAGCTTATTCCTCATGCCGTCGGAATCGATTTACTAAAATATACTGGCAAAAATTCACTGGCCCTAATGACGAGTGTGCCGATTCCAGCTGGTAAGTACAGCCAAATCCGCTTAATCATGAGCGAGGGTTCCTACGGGACCTACGCCAACACCAGTCCCAACTTCAACACCACCGCTAATAACCAAGTTAAAGTGACCGTGCCATCTAATGAACTTAAATTGGACGGCTTTACCGCTACCCTTGGTGGTGTTGTCAGATTGGTTGATAACAATTAGGCGGGGCAAATCCAGTAGATAGTAGTGAAGCAGTTGCTAGTGTCTATCTATATCAAAATGCTGGTTTAATGATGGATACATTAGCTGATAACGGCGAAATTGAAGCAAACTTACCACTTACAAGTACCGCCGTATATTTCGATGGTATCGATCAATATGACTTTGAGATCGGTTTCGTACAGTTGGGGAGTTATACCATTGCGTTTAGCTGTGATACTGCTGATGATCCAGAGTTAGATGACGATATTATATTTATTAAAGCCCAGGATGTGACGCTTACAATCTCGGGTAAAACTGAAACCGTTGTGTTTAATTTATAAATCGTCGCTCTTAGACATCTCGGTAACTGCGGCATCACGTTGGTCCTGAACATAAAAAACGCTCCTTGATCGGAGCGTTTTTAGGTTCAGACTGCGAGCAATCTACATATTTGGATAGTTTGGACCGCCGCCACCTTCAGGTGAAATCCAAGTAATATTTTGGCTTGGGTCTTTAATATCACAAGTCTTACAGTGAACACAGTTTTGACCATTGATTTGGAACCGCTTCTCGCCATTTTCCTCAACGATTTCATAAACCCCTGCAGGACAATAACGTTGTGCAGGCTCGGCCCATTTTTCCATGTTAACCGTTAGTGGAATGGAGGCATCAGCAAGCGTCAAATGACAACGCTGATCTTCTTCATGGTGAGTATTAGACATAAATACCGACGACAGTTTATCGAAACTCAATTTACCGTCGGGCTTAGGGTAGGCAATTTCTTTCGAGTCTTTAGCCAATTTAAGCTGAGCGTGATCAAACCCCTCATCTTTGAGGTTAATCGGGAATTTACCACCGAAGATGTTTTGATCCATGGTGTTAAACGCGCCGCCAATTAAGGTGCCAAACTTGTGCAATGCCGCGCCAAAATTACGAGAATGATACAATTCATCATATAGCCATGATGCTTTAAACGCTTCGGCGTATTGAGTTAGCTCAGCTGACGCATCATCACCCTTAGCCAATTCTGCGACAATAACATCAGCAGCAATCATGCCTGACTTCATGGCCGTGTGAGAGCCTTTAATTTTGGCATAGTTTAACGTACCCGCATCACAACCGATAATCAGGCCACCAGCAAACGTCATTTTAGACAGTGAATTTAGTCCGCCTTTGGCAATCGCACGGGCGCCATAAGAAAGACGGGTACCGCCGGTTAAATATTTTGAAATTTGTGGATGATGCTTATAACGTTGGAATTCGTCAAATGGGCTCAAGTACGGGTTGCTATAGTTTAAATCGACAATTAGGCCGACAACCACTTGATTGTCTTCGATGTGATATAAGAAACCACCGCCAGATGCACCGTCAGTTAACGGCCAACCACCCGTATGCACCACCTTGCCTTGCTCATGTTGCTCGGCAGGAATGGTCCAAATTTCTTTGATCCCCAAACCATAATGCTGTGGACTACGGCCTTCGGTTAAATTAAATCGTTGCTCGAGCTCTTTGCCTAAATGGCCACGACAACCTTCGGCAAATATGGTGTATTTCGCCAGAAGATCCATCCCAGGCATGTAAGAATCTTTTTGCTCGCCAGATTCGCTAATACCCATGTCACCAATTAAGATCCCCTTAACGGCACCGTCTTCATGATAAAGGGTTTCTGCAGCGGCAAAACCTGGGAAAATTTCAACTCCAAGTTGCTCAGCTTGCTCGCCTAACCAACGACAAACGTTACCGAGACTGACAATATAGTTACCTTCGTTATGCATAGTTTTAGGCACCAACATATTCGGGATTTTAATCCCGCCAGTCGCGCTGTTAAGCAAGAATATGTCATCGGCTTTAACTTCAGTATGCAATGGCGCACCAAGTTCTTTCCAGTTGGGAAATAACTCTGTTAACGCTTTAGGTTCAAACACCGCACCAGATAAGATATGTGCGCCAACTTCAGAGCCTTTTTCAACAACACAAACACTTATTTCTTGCTCATTCTCTTTCGCTGCTTGCATTAGACGGCATGCTGCAGATAACCCAGCAGGGCCAGCTCCAACGATAACAACGTCAAACTCCATCGATTCGCGTTCCATATTTCACTCCTATGATTGCTCGGGTAACTATTTTTATAATTAGTATGCTATTTTTATTATGTTAACGTTAACGTCAACTTTATGCGGCCACGATAGCCGATCTCGACTAATCGGTACAGTTATAATGAATAAACTTTAGGCTTAGCTATAGAATTAAACAACCGTTTGAAACTTTGTGCAAGTTAATTCTAATATTATTTGTGGGGATTAATGATTTGAGCCAATAATTTTCCTCAAATGTGCGGTTACATCAGCTGCGATAGTTGTTTTACTGCGTGTTTTAATGCTGTTTCAGCACTCTTCCTGCCACGATGATCCCCCACCTCAACACAAGTTGGCCAATCATGCTGCTGTAGGACTTTATTAACCAATATTTGTTGGCTAGCTTCAGGTAATAGCGATAACCGATTAGCTAGATGCCACACCAAATAAGACACTGAAGCCGCGACCAGCTCAAATGGTCGAGTCGTCTCAATAAATACTTCAATATTTAACTGATCTTGCGGTGACAACGGCTCAGCCGCACCATATTGTTTTAATAGGCAAACCACCATTTCAACCTCAAGCGATTTAAACTCACTGGTCAGTGCATAACGAAATTCCTGATAAAAACTGACTTGTGCCAGCTCTATTAGTGGATTCCTTGCCATGGCTTTAAGCATTATCACCGAATGCGTACCACTGGCACTGTCACGATTAATGCCAAGTCGCACACTTTGATAGCCCAGTGCCTGCCAGTAATAGGTTAATTGAGCTGTCGCCCCAAAACTAGCACCAACAAAGTCAAGTTGCTGCTCAGTGGCCCACTGGGTAATAAACCGATCAAGTTGGCGTGCAATACCTTGTTGTTGTAATTGTGGTTGTACTGCTATCCGCATTATTCTGCCATAGCGATAATTACCAGCTTGGCGTAAATTTAACTGAGCAATCAGTGACTGTGGAATTAAATGACCACGCAGCCTGCGAGTGCCTAGCCAGATTTGTTGTTGCAGTTCAACGTCGATAGCACCTTCCTTTAACACTAAGGCGGTTGCCACTACCTGCTGATCAATCGTCGCAACGAAAATGGTTAAATCAGGCGCATCGAGCAGTTGGCGAAAATCTGATGGTGATGTTTGATAATGCGCCAGTACCAACAAGCCAAACAGTTGCTCAAGTAACTGAGGATCGGCTAATAATTGTGGTTGCTCAATAATTTTAAATTCTATGTTTGACTCAGCAACTAATGAATCGACATTCGCAGCTTGCGAGTTTAGCCCTAACAACGCAAAGGTAAATTGCTCAAACGGATCATCGTTAGCCCAACGAATTGGCTGCGTTAACTCAATGCGGCGATAAGATGGTGCTATGGTGCGTAGTTGCTTTAGAAAACGTAGGGCAAAACCACGTCCAGTCCCCTCATAACCATGAATCGTGGTGGCAAAGACCAAGCGAGAATAATGACGAGCTAACGTCGCCAGCATCGGCGTTGGTATTGCTGCTGCCTCATCCACCAGCAGTAACTCGCAAGGTGGCAAGGTCGCAATTAACAAATCGGGCGCGACAAATGAAATGCGCTTATCACCCCAGCTAACCCCTAACTTATCGATCTTTGCTCCGTCGAGCACACTGGCAGCATGCTGAAATAGACACTGCACTGCGCCAACATTCGGAGCGGTGACGGTGACGCTAGTGAGTTTAGTCATTAATAACTGTGCTGCGGCCAAACCTAAGGCCGCTGACTTGCCACGCCCTCGATCCGCACTAACCACCAAAGGCCGGCGCCGATGTCCCGTTATTGTTTGAATCACCTCAGCGACAGCATTTTGTTGGTCCATACTGGCATAAGGCGCATCGACGTTTTCTTGGTCTTTAACGGCTACTACCGTGCTCAGTAATGGTAACTCGCCATCTGGCGTTAAGACATAACATTGCGGGTGCTGCTCAATTAGCTTAATTGCCCGGCGAATAAAGTTTGGGCTAACCTCACCGACTAACTCATTAGTGGCAACATATCGCGTGTAATCGGGATCGTTATATTCCGGCCACTGTGCAATCGGTGGAATGATCAAGAAACACAGCCCACCGCCCACCAATGTGCCACTAACCGCGCCAAAGGCATCGGGGTTTAAACCGCTATAACAGTTATACACTAAATGTTGGCATTCACTGCCCAACACACTTTTGGCTTTATTGGGTGCAATACAGCTGGGCCAATCTCCTTGACCCAGCCAGTAAGTCTGATCTGGTTCTAAATAGTGACTAAGCTCGCTTATCGCCCATGATTGTTCACCCGCTAGCACCACCAAATGACGTTGATGACTTAGCTTAAGTTGGTGGCGTAGTTGGTCGATAAAAACGGTAATGTCAGTCAATGCAGCATGCCCTGATTAAGAATGAGGTAAAAAACAATGTTACTAAAATCATATTATAAGCGACATGTTTTTGTTAGATTAGTGACAATTTAGCTAACTTTATCTGGAGTTTTGATGTTTTCAACCAATATAAGCCCGCGTTTTCTCGAGACCGACGCCCTTGGTCACATTAACAATACCGTGCTACCAATGTGGTTCGAATCATCCCGCGATAGTATTTTTAGAATGTTCACGCCAGATATGGACGTTAACAACTGGAAACTTATTTTAGCCTCATATAGCGTCAACTTTCACGCCGAAACTCATTACGGTGATGATGTCAAAATCCGCACTTATATTAGTCGGATCGGTGGCGCCTCTTTTGATGTTTACCAAGAATGCTGGCAAAACGAGATCAAGACCGTCAGCGGTGTTACCACTATGGTTCATTTTTGCCATCAGACCAAGAAAAGCATGCCCCTGCCGAGCGAGATTGTGGCGCAAATGGACCAACACATGATTGAATTGCCAAAACCTTAATCAAACAGACCAGCCAGCCCAACACAAAAAATATAACGCCATGATATTTAATCAATAATATTGTGGCGTAATTATTGCTCTACTAGTAGATTACACAACCACAAGGAACTGGCATTATGCCTACAACGTCCGTTGCGCCACCCCGGCTCAATAGCTTTAAAACCATCGGCCTAATTAGCCAATTTGAACTGGTTAGATTATTTATGACCAAACGCGGCATGGTATTAGTTGCTGCCTTTGCCATTATTTGGTTATTAATTTTAAAATATCCAATCTACGAGGCTGCCAGCTACATCAGTAATCCAGCGTTATTAGAGAATTTGATGCTTTTCTCGCAGAAATTAAATTTGGAATATCTGCTGACTTGGCAATATCCAGAACTGGCGGTGTATTGGGTTATTGCAGCATTTATCTTCCCAGCAACTAGTGTACTATTTGACTCGGATCAAACAGCGTCGG
>JABSRS010000206.1 GCA_013214885.1 Gammaproteobacteria bacterium | reverse complement strand
CAACTTGATAAAAGTAAGCTAAGTACAGCCGCGATAACAACGCTTTGCAACGTGCTAATCATCAGAGTGATCCTTTGTTGTATAAGTAATATGCCACTCACTAACCGAGCCTAAATAGCCAGGTTAGTGAATGAGCAACGTGGCTTAGTTAGCGACGATGTTAACTAGCTTACCTGGGATGTAAATTACTTTACGGACTGTCTTATCAGCAGTAAAGCGCATGACGTGCTCGTTGCTTAATGCCAGTTGCTCAATGTCATCTTTGGCGATATCGGCAGCGACAGTTAGCTTAGCGCGAACCTTACCGTTAACTTGAACAATGATCAGTTTAGATTGCTCAACTAAAGCCTCTTGGTCAACCGTTGGCCAAGGACTAAAGTCTAAGTCATTGTCGTGACCAAGCTCTTGCCATAGTTTGTGACAAATGTGCGGCACAATCGGTGATAGCATTTTAACAATAGCATTAATAGCCTCGCCCATGATAGCGCGATCTTGATCATCTTTAGTGTCAGCTTTGTAAAGCTTATTGACCAATTCCATCACAGCAGCAATGGCGGTGTTAAAGGTTTGACGACGACCAATGTCATCAGACACTTTAGCAATTGTCTTATGAACGATGCGGCGTAAATCTTGTTGCTTAGCTGTTAACTTAGCCACTTCGAGTGTCGGCGTATCGCCTTGCTCGATATGGTTAAATGCTAGGCGCCATACCCGGTTTAGGAATCGGTTAGAACCTTCAACCGCTGAGTCTACCCATTCAAGAGTTTGCTCTGCAGGCGCTGCAAACATAATAAATAAACGCACAGTATCGGCGCCATACTTATCAATCATCACTTGTGGATCGATGCCGTTGTTTTTAGATTTCGACATTTTACTCATGCCAGCGTAAGAAATAGTCTCACCGGTTGAAATCTGAGTAGCAGAAATAATCTTGCCTTTGTCGTCTATTTCCGTCTTAACATCGTCAAGTAAGATCCAAACCTTAGCGCCTTTATCATTGAGCTTGTAGTAGGCATTTGATAAAACCATGCCCTGAGTTAGTAGGCGTTTAAACGGTTCGTTTGAATCAACTAAGCCTGAATCACGTAGTAATTTGTGGAAGAAACGCGCGTAAAGCAAGTGTAGAATCGCATGTTCGATCCCGCCAATGTATTGATCGACCGGTAACCAGTGATTAGCTTTAGCTGGATCAAGCATCGCATCGTTACCAGGCGAGGTGTAACGAGCGTAATACCAGCTCGATTCCATAAAGGTGTCGAAGGTATCCGTTTCATGCAATGCCGGTTGCCCTTGATAGGTGGTCTTTGCCCACTCAAGATCAGATTTGATCGGTGAGTTAATGCCATCCATCACGACATCTTCAGGCAATATAACTGGTAATTGATCTTCAGGAACAGGAACAATATCGCCATTTTCAAGATGAAGCATTGGAATTGGGGTACCCCAATAACGCTGACGAGAAACGCCCCAATCGCGTAAACGGAAGTTTACTTTCTTGGTGCCTTTGCCTATTTTCTCTAGTGCTGCTGCGATTGCATCAACCGCTTCAACCGAGGTTAAGCCATCGAATTGACCAGAATTAAACAGTTTACCTTTTTCAGTAAATGCTTGCTCTGAGATATCAACGTTAGCTTGTTCGCTGTCGCTTGGGTAAATAACCGCTTCGATATCAAGGCTGTATTTAGTCGCAAATTCATAATCGCGTTGATCATGACCAGGTACCGCCATCACCGCGCCTGAACCGTAATCGGCTAGTACGAAGTTAGCTATCCAAACGGGTACTTCACGGCCAGTTAATGGATGAACGGCGAAGAAACCTGTCGCAATACCTTTCTTTTCCATCGTTGCAATGTCAGCTTCGGCAACTTTAGTGGTTTTACATTCATCGACGAAGGCTGCAATGTCACTATTAGTTTTAGCCGCTTCAAGTGCTAGTGGGTGTTGCGCGGCAATACCGACATAAGTCACGCCCATTAGGGTATCAGGACGCGTGGTATAAACCGACAGATTATCGCTGCGATCTTTTAAGTCAAATGTTAAGTCAACCCCTTCAGAGCGACCGATCCAGTTACGCTGCATCGTTTTAACTTTTTCTGGCCACTGATCTAATTCGTCTAAATCATCCAGTAACTCTTGAGCATAACGAGTGATACGCACGAACCATTGTGGAATTTCTTTGCGCTCGACAACCGTATCACAACGCCAACAACAACCATCAATAACCTGTTCATTGGCTAATACGGTTTGGTCATTTGGACACCAGTTAACAGCTGAGGTCTTTTTATAGACCATGTCTTTTTTGTAAAGCTCGGTGAAGAACCATTGTTCCCAACGGTAGTAATCAGGCTTACAGGTCGCAAATTCGCGATCCCAGTCATAACCAAAGCCCAAACGACGTAATTGATCATTCATGTAATCAATGTTTTCGTATGTCCACTTCGCTGGTGCTGTTTTGTGGTTAATTGCCGCATTTTCAGCAGGTAGGCCAAATGCATCCCAACCCATAGGCTGCAATACGTTTTTACCCTGCATTCGCTGGTAGCGTGCTATGACATCACCGATGGTGTAGTTACGCACGTGACCCATGTGCAGCCGACCACTTGGGTAAGGAAACATTGATAGACAATAGAATTTTTCTTTGTCATCACGCTCTGTTGCTTTAAATGTTTGATTATCAACCCAAAACTTTTGTGCGTTGGATTCGATGTTTGATGGGATATACTGCTCTTGCATGCAATTAAACCTAGAGTAATTTAAAATTAAAAAACGAATACTTTTATGATCTACATAGAATACAGCACGAGACTATGGTGCAACAATAGATAGTTGTATAGTTAATGATATTTATTTATAAAGCGAGGGGGTATGATGGTTTTATGTCCAAGCTTTAAGTGTTAGATCACATTTTAGTATCGTTAAGTTTTTAGTTCTTCAAGGAGTAGAGTATGGCTAATAGCAGTGCAGTATTTAAAGAGGGTTATCACAAGTTGCTTTTGTTACTTGAACATCGCTGGCAGGAAAGTAAATCAGGTGATATTAACAAATTTGTTCAGCAAGGGCTGGCAGCTTATCGTTTTTCAAGTGATATTACTGAGCAGCAGCTCAATGAAATAGAGCAGCAGTTGCGTCAAGATCTTAATGCCTTTGTGGCATCACTAAAATATAACCCACCAACCTATCGTGAAACGCCAGAGTTGTTAGCAATGCAAGGGACATTATGGCAGTGGTTATGGCAAATTAGCGACAACTCGCAAATTGAGTGGCAAGGTATTGCTGATGACATCGAACACAATGGGGTTTATCACAGTGGTGAAGTCGTTGGGTTAGGGCGTTTGGAGTGTAACAAATGTCGCCATCAACTATTTCATTATCATCCTGATATTTTACCAAGCTGTCCTGAATGTGATGGCACCCAATTTAAGCGTCAGGCTTTATAGGGTCTGTTGATCTTTCTGACGATGCTCAACCAAATAAGTAATATGATTAGGGCGATAATTGGCCATTGGCCCCAGCGGTAAAAATAGGTTAACCCTGAGACTAAGTTGACATTAGCCCGTAGCACTCCTGGTTCAAACTGGGGGAGCTGCGCGGTTATTACCCCTGTTGTATCAACGATGGCAGTTACGCCATTGTTGGTTACGCGCAATAAAGGTCTCCCCAGTTCAATCGCTCGCATTTGGGCAATTTCCATATGTTGGTGTGGCCCAATCGAGCGCCCAAACCAAGCATCATTTGATACCGTTAATAACAAATCAGTCTGTGGTGTCATATTGGCACGAACCAAATGTGGAAAGGCAATCTCATAGCAAATAGCAGGGGCAATTTGATAGCCCAAAGCCGTTAAGTTTGGTTGTTGCCATTGACCACGGGCAAAAGATGACATGGGTAAATTAAAGAGCGGCGCTAGTGGCCGTAAAAAGTCTTCAAACGGAACAAATTCGCCAATCGGTAATAACTGATGCTTATAATAACGATTACTATGATTTAACTGATAACCGCCACTCTTTTGAGTTTTTTGTTCGAAATTACCTAGCGTGACCAAGGCATTATAATAATCGGCAGTTTTTGGTGAGTTAGCTGATGTCGATTCATGCCGAGCAATGATCCCAGTGATGATTGCGCTATCACGAAAGTTGGCCGTTTTATCCATTAACTTTAAGTAATCAATGACCCAGGTTTCGACCGCTGGCATCGCCGCTTCAGGCCAAAAAATCAACTCGGCATCTAAATTATCTCGGGTTAAATCCATATAGGTACTAATTGTTGGCCACATCGAGTCTGATTGCCACTTAGCACTTTGTTCGATATTGCCTTGGACCAATGCGACATCGACCGATTGATCTCTTTGGGTTATCTGCTGGAGGCTGTTGAGGCTAAATGCACCCAGTAAAGTCAGCGTTAAAACTGCGGCACAGCTTTTGCTACGATCAACAATCGACGCCACGCTTAGACTCGCTATTAAACAAATCAGCAGGCTTAACCCAATAGCCCCAATGGTGGCAGCACTTTGACTAAAGATACCGCTGGTTTGGCTGTATCCAAGCCACAACCAGGGAAATCCAGTTAAGGCCTTACCACGAATCAATTCAAATGCGACCCATAAGCTAGAGAACAACAGGGCGTTATTTAACGGCGATGAGGTTCGGATTTTGGAAAATAGATAACAAACCATCGCACTAAACAAGGCCAAATATAATGAAAGTAGTAACATTAATCCCAAAGACACCGCTAAGGGTAAACCACCAAAATTATCTATCGATACATGAACCCAACGCAGACCAAAACTAAAGAGTCCGACCCCAAAGCTAAGTCCCAGCCAACCATGTTGTTTGGGATTAAAGGTTTGTGCCACTATTTGAAGGTATAAAAAGGACAGACTTAATGGTGCCAACCACTCAATACTATAAGGTGCAAAGCTTAAATGTGCGAGAGCACCGAAACCAAAGGCCAACAATAATTGGATAAAAAAACGCCCCAATAGGGCGTTTTTTATAGTAGTAAAAGTATTCAACAGCTGAGATCTTCCTTAAATAAATACCATAAAGGGGGTTAATTCTGAACTTGTGTTTGAGGAACCTTAACTTGTAATTGGACCAAACGTCTTGAGTCGGCATTGGTCACTTTAAATTGGTAACCGTCAATGGTCGTTTCTTCACCGCGTTTTGGCAAATGGCCAAATGCTTTGGTCACTAATCCACCGATGGTATCAATATCATTATTGAGAAATTTGCTGCCAAAGTATTGATTGAAGTCTGCAAGGGGGGTTAGTGCTTGAATTGAATATAACTTCTTGCTGACCTTTCTTATTTCTTGATGGCTATCTTCTTCATGGGCAAATTCATCTTCAATTTCGCCAACGATTTCTTCTAAAATATCTTCGATAGTAATTAAGCCCGACACGCCGCCGTACTCGTCAACGACTACAGCCATGTGATAGCGCTCTTCTCTAAACTCACGCAGTAGCACATCAACTTTTTTACTCTCAGGAACAATCACACAAGGACGGACAATTTCACTTAACTGCAAATCTTCAGCTTGCCCTTTAAATGCAAATTTGACTAAATCCTTGGCTAATAAGATCCCTTCAATATTGTCTTTATCTTCGTTGATCACTGGAAAGCGTGAATGAGCAGACTCAACAATAATTTTAATCGCTTGCTCAACCGTTTGTTTTTTTTCTAACACGACCATTTGAGAACGTGAAATCATGATATCACGGACCCGTTTAGTTGAAACCTTAAGCACACCGTGGATCATATCTTTGGTGTATTGATCTATCAGATCTCGTCCTTCAGCATCTTCAATAAAATCAACTAATTCTTCTTGGGTTTGTGGTTCGCCTTGAAACATTTGGGTTAATCGCTCAAACCAAGATTTATTAGCTGACTGACTACTTGGAGGTTTATCTTCGCTCATTTTTTATTCATTTTCCTAAGGGTGTAAATTATATTAGATCGTCACAATAAGGATCGTCAATGGCTAACTTTGCTAGCAGTTGCGTTTCCAGTGTTTCCATTGCCACGGCCTCATCTTCTTCGATATGATCGTAGCCTAACAAATGTAGGCTACCATGTACAACCATGTGTGCCCAATGGTGTAATAGCGGTTTATTTTGCTCTAGTGCTTCTTTTTCAATAACTTGCTTGCAAATTATAAGGTCACCCAAA
>JABSRS010000205.1 GCA_013214885.1 Gammaproteobacteria bacterium | reverse complement strand
GGAGAGTGATGCCAGTATTATTGCCAACCATATGTACGTTGGTCAGTTTATGGCATTAAAAGCTGGTGAATATGGCATTATCCTCGGAACACGGTTGGCAAACCACTTGGGCGTTTATGTCGGCGACAAAGTTAAATTACTCTCGGCCAAGCGCAGTATATACACGCCATTAGGTAGAATGCCCAGTCAGCGTAATTTTACCGTGGTTGGTCTGTTTGAATTAAGTTCTGAAATTGATGGTAATCTGGCATTGATCCATCGGGTTGATGCTGCAAAATTGTTACGCCAAAAATCCAATAATGTGCCTGCGCTTCGCTTGTACCTTAATGATGCGTTTACTGCCACCGATGTTGCAACTAGCATTATGCCTGTGCTTCACAAGACGCTAGGCAACGAGCTTAAAATAACCACTTGGCACCAACGTTACGGTCAATTGTTTAGTGCGGTTAACATGGAAAAAAGGATGATGTGGCTGATGCTGAGCTTAATCATCGGTGTTGCTGCCTTCAATATCGTTTCCGCCTTGGTTATTTTAGTGACTGAAAAGCAAACCGCCATCGCCATTTTTGCAACGTTAGGCTTGCCGCAATCTGCCATCGCCAAGATCTTCATTATTCAAGGGGTGATTAACGGGGTATTAGGCACGATTATTGGGCTAGTCATTGGGTTAGGTCTAACATTATACCTTAATGATCTGTTGTCGATTTTTGGCATCACCGCGTTGGCAAACCCTGTTGATCCAGCTAATGGTTTACCAATCTTGGTTAAACCATTGCAAATTTTTTATCTATTAGTTGCAACCGTTGTGGTTACTTTTTTAGCAACTTTATATCCATCATACAAAGCAGGCAAGGTAAACCCTGCTGAGGCATTAAAACATGAATGATAGTTTGCTCGTTTGTCAGGGAATTTCAAAGGTATACCAAGATGGCGATCGCAAAATCCAAGTATTGGATACTTTAGATCTTAACCTAAGCTCTCACGAATTATTGGCGGTAACTGGCACTTCAGGTTCAGGTAAGTCAACGCTACTGCATATTCTTGGCACACTTGATACACCGACCGCGGGTACTGTACTGTTTAAAAATCAAGATGTTAATCGGTTAAGTGCTAATAAACAGGCCAAGTTTAGAAATTCTGAATTGGGATTCATTTACCAATTTCATCACTTGTTATCTGAATTTAGTGCGCTAGAAAATGTGATGATGCCATTACTGATTGCTGGAGTATCGAGTGCTAAGGCAAAAAATCAGGCCTTAGAAATGATTAAACAGGTTGGATTGGCCGATCGTAAATATCACCAGCCATCTCAACTGTCTGGCGGCGAACGCCAACGGATTGCGATAGCCAGAGCCATTGTTAATACGCCTTCATTAGTGTTGGCCGATGAGCCAACGGGTAATTTGGATCACGAGAACGCTCAAGCTATTTTTGATTTACTTAAATCGCTGCGAGATAAGCAAGGGACTAGTTTTGTCGTAGTTACTCATGATCAACAGCTCGCTAGTAAACTTGATCGGGTGGTGTCGCTAAAAGCAGGTCAACTCGCTAGCTCGATGCAGGTTGCATAATGGCCAAATCATTATCTTTAACTATTGGTTTACGCTTTCTGCTGGCTAAATCGGACAATAAGTTTATCTCGTTTATATCACTAACCTCGATGCTGGGTATCGCTGTTGGTATTTTAGTGTTAACGGTCATTTTGTCTGCGATGAATGGCTTCGAGCGCGAGCTAACGAGTCGGTTACTTTCGGTGGTGCCACATGCCGAAATTACCGCTGTAACCCCACCACTCCAAGACTGGCAGGGGGTGATAGAGCAGGCTAAGGTCTTTGAAAACGTCGAATCGGCGGCGCCATTTATTAATATTAACGCGTTAATTGTTAAAGGTAATGAGTTAAAAGGGGTTCAAATTCGCGGTATTGATCCCCAAATACAAACTCAGGTATCTGACATTAAGAGTTTTATTGAACCAGCCGCATGGCACCAGTTAAATAGCGCCAATGGCTCCGTTGTATTAGGCCAAGGGATTATTGCGGATTTAGGGTTGAAAGTCGGTGAGAAAGTCTACTTTATGTTACCGCAACCAAATAAACAGGGACGCTTAAGGGCACCTAAAACCATTGCGTTAACCTTGGCTGGAAGTTTTTCATTTGGTGGTCAACTTGATTATTCGCAAGCTTATATTCATCTATCAGATGCGATTAATATTGTTGGTGAGGCGCATGGTGTGTCGGGGGTAGAGCTTAAATTTATCGATATTTTTGATTCAACGTCCACCATCCGCAATGTTGCCAATTCGATGAATCAATATCTGTATATCAGTGATTGGAAAAGATCCCAAGGGCATTTGTATAATGATATCCAAATGGTCAAGTTTATTACCTACATTGTGTTGGTTTTAGTGATAGGGGTGGCTAGTTTTAATATTGTTTCAACCTTGGTGATGGCGGTTCAAGACAAAGAAAGTGAAATTGCAATTTTATTGACGATGGGACTAACGCAAGCTAGGGTAATGCGTATTTTTATCGTTCAAGGGATGCTCAACGCGCTGCTGGGCTGTTTAATCGGCTCAATATCTGGCTATCTATTGGCGACTAATCTGTCATCAATTATAGCGTGGTTGGAACACGTGCTGTCGATGCAGTTCTTGTCGGGTGATGTTTACTTTATTGATTTTTTACCGAGCCTGTTTAAATGGCAAGACTTAGCGTTGCTAGTCGCTTCAACGTTGGTGATTAGTTTTATTGCCACGCTGTATCCCGCAAGCAAGGCTGCAAAAATAGAACCTGCGAAAGTATTAGGGCAATAAATTTATACTCAAATCGTCAAGGAGCACACAAACGACCCGTTCATCCGTCTGTGTTAGTTGGCTGTTGGTGAAATATGTCAGCCAGAGGCCGGATTAGACACAATAGGGACGCTCAGTTTTCGAGTCTAAGGTGTTATTTGGCAGGTAGCACCATTGGATTTGTCGTGCCAATGATGGTTTGAGGATTAGGTTTTGTATGGGTAATGCTGAATATTTGCGCCCATATCAATCAGAAACTAAGGCAATTATCTGCTAAAAAAAACAAAGCCCCGCAGTGATAAGGACTAAGAATCTTACTAAGCCATTAGCTCGTTATTTATTAGATAGATTTTTGTGTCCCTTTTACCTCTCAGTAAAAGCTTTAAGTAAATACCAAGCTGTATCCATCGAGCTCATATGCTGTTGCGCTTGGTGATCTAATTCAGCCAAAGCTGCTTGCTCGAATAATCGACCCGACTTGATTACCACCAAAGGTTTACGCAAAACAGAAAAGTCATTTCTCGGGTCTGAATTAAGTAAAATTAAATTTGCGGTATAACCTGGCGCAACAGTGCCTATTTCTTGACCAAGACCTAAAACTTTTGCCGGCGTTATCGTTGCCGATCGTAAAACATCGTTTGCTGGTAAGCCGTAGTGGACTAAGAGTTCCATTTCATCAATGGTACTCTTGCCATTTATGTTATGACCAGAGCCGCCGTCAGAACCTAAAACCAAAGGTACGTTATTATCGTTTAGGACTTTAGCCATATATCCTAAATAATCCGCTTTGCTGCGCCACTCCTGCGGCTTATCTACGGTCGTTATAAAATTGATACTGTCCTGTTCCAATTTTTTCCACATTGGGTGAATGTAATTGGTCGGTAAATCGTCGATAAACTGATGCTTTTCAACCGCCAACCTCGCGACATTATCATAAGCCACTAATATAGTAGTCACGGGGATTTGATAAGAGGCCAGTTTCTTAGCAAGCTTAACCAAGGATGCATTGTCTGTGGAATAATCCAGAGCCGCTTGATACAGCATTTCTATGTGTTCAATAGTCTGCGGCTGTGCAGCGACATAGTAATCAATACTAAGGTAAAAACTCGGATGACCAGCAATCGGCATTTCATTTTCTTGCGCTGTTTTTGCTAGTGCGGAAAAAATTTCAGGTCTTAAGCCATCATAGACCTTAATTAAATCATAACCTTGTTTAGCATATTTTTTGACTAAGTTACTGGCTTCTTGTGCTGAATCGACAAAACTATGCAAATTGGAACTGGCATAGGGCGACTCTTGATTGATAGCGGGTGAGGAAACAATTAGATCGGGACCAACTAATGTACCTTGCTTGATATCAGCACGATACTGAAGTGTGTGCGGCCAGCCATACATAACACGAGCAGTAGTAACACTATGTGTCATCAATTGATAAAGATCTGCTGGTTGAAATACATGAACATGCATATCAATTAATCCAGCCATAAGGTATTTCCCTTTACCATCTATTAGCTTTGTGTCGGCACTAACGCTCGGTTTCTCAGACAATATCTGTTGAATTTTGTCGCCTTTGATTAGAACAAATTGATTAGTTTGTACCGCGTCATTGGCAACATCAATGATGTTAACCTGAGTAATAAGTACCGTATCATCGATAGTTTTTACTGTTGTCTGTTTATTGGCTAAAACAGGGGGTATAGCCAATAATAAATTTAACGTGAGTATGACAAATATGCGCATTTTCTTTCCTTCAAATAAGTGAACGGCTAGTTTCACAAAATATCAGAAAAAGTCGTCCTAAATCATGATGTGACACTCTTTACATATTGACTTGGCGTTATACCTACATGTTTTTTAAAGCTTTTGTTGAAGCTGGATTTAGAGTTGAATCCTGCATTAAATGCCACATCCAGGAGGTTCCCCGCCACTTTATCGGCGAGAATCGCTTTGATTTCCTCTATGCGATGGCGATTTATATAGTCGCAAAAATTTAACTGGCAACCATCATTAATTGCCCAAGAAATATCTTTCGACGACATGCCTGTGTAATGTACTAGGTCCTGTAACGAAAATTTGGGTTGCTGATAAAGCTTTTTAGTTAGAATTATTTTATCAAGTTCCGCAAAAATAGGCCCTGCACTTTTCTGCTCACTAATCTTTTTTTCCTGTTGATCCAAATAATATTGTAACCCAGTAAACCGACTCGGCTGCCAAATTGCCTGTACCACTAAATAACTTGTCAACAAATAGTAGGCCAACTGCATGGTGAAATACCAGATGTTAGCCAAGGATATATTGAGGACTGGCTGTAAATTCAGACGAAGTAAATCTACAATTGTGATCGCTATCATGGCGTACAATACATTATTCAGCCAATCGATCTGCAGTGATAATGCATCTGAACGGGTATCAAAAGAGACTTTCTTATAGGTTGTTAGCAATTTTAGTGAAAGTGCAAAGTAAATCAATTGGCTAACGGTGCCTACAACAAGGACTAACTGTACATATTGGGTAAACAACAATGATAATAACGCTGGAAAAAAATGATAATACTGCCCTGATTTTCCGATTAATTCATTTAAGGTTAACTGACGAACCAAGAAGTAAAACAGCGGGCCAAAAATAAGCGAGTAACTTGGCGTGATTAAATAAAGATTATAAGTTAGACCCATATTTTCTAGCAAGTTAAAAACCATTAAAGATGAAGATGCCGTTAACAGATAAATCAATCGTCGATTCTTCTTTTTTGGTAACAAAATCACAATGCTAAAAATGAACAGAGTACAGAAGACTATCTGTATAAGGTTTACCGGGGAAAGAATAATTGTGGTCATTGAGCTCCTGATAATCAAGCTAAATAATCGAGTTATGTATTATCTTGGCTTTGTTAATCAAGCTAAATAATCGTTCTATCCAACTTTAATCAAGTTTAATCCCTCGTTCATCTTCCACACTAACGACTAATACCCGTTCTGTTAGACGGCAACTACCTTGGCCTGTCAGTGTCAATTAAGTTGGTCGATTTTATCGTTTTATTTCATTGCTTGTTTTTTTTCGATTGAGTAAATATCGGCATGATGAACAAGTCGGTCGATAACGGCCACAGCCATCATATTATCGCCGAAGATACTGTCCCATTCACTAAAAGGCCTGATTTGTGGTGATCACCAGACTGTTGCGCTCGTAAAGGTGAGCTACATAAATTGGGGACATATACCCAAACGCATTCAATTTGCAGGTTTTAGCTTATGAAAGTTGTCATTAATTGTATCGCCAAGCGTATTGGCAATATTGGGTAATGTTATTGAAAAAAACTCATCAACATGCCGTCTAAACTCTTTCGTTGTCGAGAAATACTGACTATTTCTCGCGGACAAAAATTTGGGACAGGCACAAAAATATAATTTAAATTCAATGGCTTTTAATACCCAACGCCAATTAAGTAGTAATTTATCACCAATAAACCGGTGGCACAAGAAATGATAATTTGTTTAGAAAGCCAATAAATAAGCCAGTCTAGGAATGTATTAGAAAAAGTATGGCAAACTGAATAAATCACACCGACCATTAAAGCTCGCGCTAAGTCACTATTGCGCGAAAGCAATCTAACGCTCACATTAGAATATGACGATGTAACAGGCAACGTATAAAAGCGTTGCCAC
>JABSRS010000204.1 GCA_013214885.1 Gammaproteobacteria bacterium | reverse complement strand
TAAAGGTTAATTTAACTAATGGTAGCTTCATTAAGGTTAAAGATCTCAATGATGCCCGTGTCAGTTATATTCACATTGATGATCAAGGTATATATGTCAGCACGGCCTCACGGGGTATTTTTCATTTCGATCGAAAATTAAACACCTTACTTGAGCAAAATGACAATGAATTACTGGAAACCCGCTCTATTTATGCCGTGATTGTTGATGAAAATAAAGGCCAGTGGCTAGCAACGGACAACGGCGTTATTAGTATTCGTCGTAATGGTGATAAATACGTTTTTGATCAATCCCATGGCTTGCAAGGAGCTGACTTTAATGACAACAGCGCATTATTGGCGAGTGATGGCACCGTGCTATTTGGTGGTGTTAATGGCTTGAATTATATTCATCGTAACAATTTTGACGCAATGCTCCCCAATAACGCCGAACTTAAATTTACTGAGTTTAACTTATTTAATAAAGCGGTTAAAATCGGCCCCGATGCTAATGGTTTTTCCCGTATTAGCCGTTCTATCGTTACAAAACCAGACATCACACTCAATTACAGTGATTACCCGTTTGAGGTTGCGTTTAACTTAATTAATTATCCTTATGCCGATCAAATATCATTTCGTTACCGAATTCCAGGAGTCGATCACGATTGGATTGGCACCAATAGTTTCGCATCCGCTACCTACACTAGCCTCTCATTTGGCAGCTACCAACTTGAAGTTGAAGCGTATTTATCTGGAAGTACCAAGGCCGTAGCCACCAATAGTATTAGGATTGAGGTGTTACCGCCTTTATGGCTTTCTAATTGGGCATTGTTAGGTTATTTCGTTGTTGTAATGATTATCGTGTTGATAGTTGCTCGGGTAATTAGTCAGGGCCGTGCCACAGCGTTTGCCATTAAAGTGGGTGCTGACCGGCTTAAATTATCGTTATGGGGCAGTGGTGATGAAATGTGGGATTGGCATATCACTGAAAATAAAATGTTTCATACTGCGCAGTGGGATATATTAGACTATGACGGGTTTTGTGATCCGACATTAAGCAAATTACACCCTGATGATCGTGAAACTACTCAGAAGTTATTACAAAGCCACTTAGCAGGCGACTGTGAATATTTTGAAGCAAATTATCGGATTAGACGTAAAAATGAAACGCAATGGATTTGGATTTTAGATCGAGCCAAGGTCGTTGAGCGCAATGCTGCTGGGGCAGCGAGCCGAATGACTGGCACCATTAGAGATATCAGCAAAATTAAAGCCGCCGAACTGAAGTTGACCTTGCAGGCTGAAGCAATTGAAAATATTTCTGATGCTATCTATATTCTTGATTTAGATTACAACATTGTTGAAGCCAATAAGGCTTTTGAAACCATCACGGGTTATCAACGCTCTCAGGTGTTTGGCACTGGAAAAATATTTGATAGCTATCAATCTAATATGGCTGATTTAATTCGGGCAAAACTCAACAAAGGCGAAGGCTGGAGCGGTGAACTTAAGGCGCAACGTCCCAACGGCGATTGTTATTACATTGAGCTTAATATTAATACCATTGTCGAAAATGAATTAATAACCCATTATGTCGCTGCTTTTTCCGATATCACCAATCGTAAGCAAACAGAGATTGAGCTTCGTAATTTATCCAATGTTGATACCTTGACTAAATTGCCGAATCGCTCGTATTTCCAGCACGCCCATCGTAATCTTATTCGCCGTAACCAACCGCATGCATTATTAACTTTAGACATCGATAATTTTAAAAAGATTAATGACTCGATGGGTCATGATCATGGTGATAACTTGTTATGTTTGATCTCTGAGAGAATCGATCAACAAATCCAGTGCCAGCATCTGTTATGCCGTCTCGGTAGTGATGAATTTGCAATTTTACTTGAAGATGTTGATCAAATTAGCACAATAACTCAGGTCCTTTATGAAATAGAAGTGGCATTACAAGAACCCTTTGTGTTAAATAATCAAGTATTGGTGATGAGCTGTAGCGTTGGGATTGGGATTTTCCCTACCGATGGCCGAAGCACCGAGAACATGTTACAAAGCGCCGATACCGCAATGTATCATGCAAAATCAGATTCTGGCTTTAGTTATAAATTTTATAGTGCCTCAATGAATGAATCGGCGGTGCGACGACTACAAATCGAAAGTTTGATTCGAGAAGCGCTCAAAAACGATTGGTTTGAGGTTTATTACCAACCTAAATATAGTGCGGCAACAGGACTCTTAACAGGGATGGAGGCTCTGGTGCGCCTAATTCATCCAGAAAAAGGCATGATTAGCCCTAACGAGTTTATTCCAGTGGCTGAAGATACGGGACTAGTGATCGAAATCGGTGAAATCGTATTAAGGAAAGCCTGTTATGTTACTCAACTGTGGCGTCGCAGTGGCCTATTTAATGGCCGGGTCGCGGTTAATTTAGCGGCCCGTCAATTTGCTCAAACGGATCTGGTTAAGCGGATTAGTCATATTTTAGATTGTACTCAGTTGCCTGTTTCTAATCTTGAATTAGAAATCACCGAAGGCACGGTGATCGAAGATCCTGAAATGGCCATTGTTACCATGCAATCACTAACTGACCTTGGTATTTCTTTGGCACTCGATGATTTTGGCACTGGCTATTCGTCATTGAGTTACTTAAAACGCTTTCCAATCCACACCTTAAAAATTGATAAAGCTTTTATTGACGATCTAATCATTGAGCAAGGGGAGCGCCATATGGTGGCCTCAATAATTTCAATTGCTCATAATATGGGGTTGTCTGTTGTGGCGGAAGGAGTTGAAACTAAGGAACAATTAGAGATTTTAAAGCAGTTGTCATGTGAAACAATTCAGGGTTTCCTGTTTAGTCGACCACTGTCAGAAAGTGATTTTTTAGCATTATTACTGAGACAGGAGAGTCGACATAGTGACAAAATAGTGCCGAACTAAAAGTTGGCACGTTAATAGCAAGAAATACTTCGAATGACAAAAAAATGACACATTAATATTAATTCAGGAGTATTTTATGAAAGCTATTATTTTATCAACAGTATTAGGTCTAACCCTTGTTGCTACATCGGCTACCGCTGCGGTAAACACTGAAGAAACATCAGTATGGCGTAAAATCAAGTTTAATAAGACTGAAGTTTCAGCAAAGATTGAAACAGCTAAAAATCAAGAATGGCAAATCATTAAAGTTGGTAAAGACGCTAGCAAAAACCAAAGCACTCAAGTTTGGCGCAAAATTAAGTTTTAACCGCTAAGCTATTAAAAAATAGAGCCGAAAGGCTCTTTTTTTTGCTTGAATAATTTTAATGGTGGCAATTATTAGCCTCCAAGAGGAAGTAAGTTGCTGTTTATATGGCAACTATTGCCAGGCCGATGTTTATCTAGAATGGTTTAGTTTGCAGGATATTTACCACCAAGTATCGCAAGTCGCGATGCTCCAGTGACCTGTGGCAAATTAGCAGGAATACCGTGTTGATGACAATAGGCTAACCACGCAAAGGCGATAGCTTCAACCCACTGCGGTGCTAAGCCCAATTGTTGAGTCGACTTGATGCTATGTTGTTTAAGTCGTTGTTCTAACCGCTCAACCAAATCTAGATTAAAAATTCCCCCGCCACATAAAAATACTTCGGCATTGGTTGATAATGTCTCGATGTCTTGGGCGATTGATTCAACGGTGAGTTGTGCCAATGTCGCTTGAATATCTTGCGGACTAAGCTGACTAAAGTTATTAAGATGATTATCAAGCCATTGCTGGTTAAAAAGCTCTCTGCCAGTACTTTTAGGCTCAGGCTGGGTAAAGTATGGATGGCCAAGCATTTGAGTTAATAACTCGTTACAGCACAGACCCTGGCTGGCCCACTCGCCATTGCGATCAAAAGACTGGTCGTGGTGTTTTTGAAACCAATAATCAAGTAAGGTATTGCCAGGCCCAGTATCAAAACCTTTAATATTATTGCTAATAACTGGTAGCCAAGTGATATTGGCAATACCACCGATGTTTAAAATGATTCGGTCAGCATCGCGGCTGGCAAATAATTGCTGATGAAATGCTGGCACCAATGGTGCTCCTTGACCTCCGAGCGCAATATCCTTACGTCTAAAATCGGCAATCGTGTCAATATTTGTCAACGCTGAAATCACATTGGGATCACCAATCTGAATGGAGAATGGGTGCTCGCCATTGGGCATGTGGCGAATAGTTTGGCCGTGTGAACCGATCGCAATGACCTGATCCGCTTCAATATTGGCATGCTTTAGCAAGTGAATTGTCGCGTTGGCGAATAGCACGCCACAGGCGCGATCGCATTCACCAAGTAAGTTGATATTACCCAGCGTATGAAGTTTATTAAGCAAAGGCGCGGGGATTGGCTCGTCATGCGATGAGTACAACGAAGGTACGCCATCAATAAATTCAACTAAAACAGCATCGACTCCGTCCATGCTAGTGCCAGACATTAAGCCGACATAGTATTTTTTCATCTTACGTTACCTAGTTGCTCGCTAGCATAATCCGTTGGTTGGTTGCTAACTGCTCGATCCGTTGACTGGCCAAAAGCAAAAATTTCGGCTTATCTTTTTTGGCAATTGATTGTGATTTTGGCAACTTAACGGTTCGCGGATTGCGATGAACCCCGTTAACCAAAAATTCATAATGGAGATGGGCACCAGTAACTCGACCAGTTGCGCCAACATTACCAATATGCTGGCCTTGTTTAACTCGCGCGCCTTTACGAACGAATTTTTTCGATAGGTGAAGGTATTTTGTGACGTAGCGCTCGCCATGTTTAATCACTACATAATTACCATTAAATTTAGTATAAGACGAGGCTATCACGGTACCTGATCCTGAAGCTCTGACTCGGGTGCCCGTTCTTGCGGCGTAATCGATACCGTTGTGCGGTCTGACTAGTTTGGTTACAGGGTGACGGCGACGTGGATTAAAGCTCGAACTAATATAGTTGAATTTCACTGGCGAACGTAAAAATGCCTTGCGCATGCTGCGACCCTTATCCGAATAATATTCACCATTTGCCGCTCTAATTGCTTTATAACTTTGGCCGCGATTAATAAATTCTGCCGCGAGGATATTACCCGTTTTAATCTCTTCACCATCAAGAAACATCGTTTCATAAATTAAACTAAATTGGTCGCCTTCACGAATATCCAAACTAAAATCGATATCCCATTCAAAAATGTTCGCAAGGTTCATGATAATAGCGGGGTCTAACTTGCTATCAACGGCGGCGTTCCAGAAATTGCTTTTAATCGTGGCACTGATAATCCGCTCATTAATGTCGTAAGTTCTTAAGGTTTTCTTCGCTTGAAATGCGCCGTCTACTTTGGTGATTTCGAGACTAGTGACCCGATCTTGTTGATAGGTTAATTGGATCAGTTCTTTGTTTTTATTAGCACCAAAGTGAATGGTTTGGCCAGGCATGATTTTTTTCAACACCGCGGTATCTTTACCAAGGCTGGTGATTTTATAGAGCGTGTTGGCACTAAAACCGGCGCGGTTAAAGATTAACGCCAAATTATCGCCTGATTTCACTTTGACTTGTTGCCAGCTCAACTCGGGTTGCGGCACTACTTGCGCAATATCCTCTGGCTGTTTTTGCGTCGCGATTGGTGATTGCGGCGTTGTGGTAATAACATCTTGAGTGTTACTGGTATCGGCCAGTGAAATTGCCGCAGGATAGCGCGTGGCAACCTTGAGAGAATCTGCTGATGTTTGCGCCCGTGAAGCCGAGGCGTTATCACTCGGAAATAGCAATAAAATGCCCATCACTACTGATATCGCAATCAGTAACTGTTGGTGGCGGCGTGGCAACCTAAGATAAATATTTGTCATGACGCTTGAAAAACCTTGTGCAAATGTATTTTTGGTGACGAAAAGTCGGGTTCTAAGTTCAATTTCACTTAGTAATCTAGTAAGATTACCAGCTTTATTTATATCCTTAAACCTAGAAGCGGATATTCTGCAACGAAAAAGTCTCTTTTTTGTCATTTTTTTGAAACATAGTGGTGTTTTCACTGGTTTTAAAATATCTAGTTTTGAATTATTTGACTCTTTTAGGAGAACTGTGGATGTCGCACATTGACGATGCCTTAGCCGAAATTAAACGCGGTGCCGATGAAATTCTGGTCGAAAAAGAACTAATCGAAAAATTAAAATTAAACCGTCCGTTACGAATTAAATTAGGCGCTGATCCTACTGCCCCTGATATTCACTTAGGCCATACGGTTATTCTGAACAAAATGCGTCAGTTTCAACAGTTGGGTCATGACGTTACTTTTCTAATTGGTGATTTCACTGCGATGGTTGGTGATCCAACGGGCAAAAATACCACACGTCCACCGTTGACTAGAGAGCAAGTGCTTAAAAATGCTGAGTCGTATACCGAGCAGGTATTTAAAATCCTTGATCCGAAGAAAACTAAAATAGAATTCAATTCGACTTGGTT
>JABSRS010000203.1:1762-6507 GCA_013214885.1 Gammaproteobacteria bacterium | reverse complement strand
ATCGGGCACAATGAATCTAAAAAAATAACACTTAAATTTTTAGCGGTATTGATTGATGTCAGTTGCTGAAAATCTATCGGTGATTTATTGCCCACCAGTGGTTTTTTTGCAAATGTCGGGTTTACCGATTTTACTAGGGTTGAAACGTCTGTAATTACTGTCGTAGCCGTTACAACCGAATTTGTTTGGGTGCCATTGATAAAATCTTGCAATTGCCGAGCATGCCCCGAAAATAGTTTAACCCCGTCTTTTAAGAGAACATGGTAAGGCGATTGCCAAATATCAAATGAATGCATTATCTGGTAGCCATGATCCAACACTAAGGGTGTAACTTGCGGAAAGTATTGCTGAAACTGTGCGAGTTGCGCGATGGTTACATTTAAAGCGGGTTGGATCCAAATTTGTTGACTGTCATTCAAAAAATCAGCACCCAGCGACGCAATCATTTTTTCATCACCATTTCCTTCGTAGCTGCGCCACAAATCAATGAAAACCAAATGTGTTATTTTATTAGCATCGATCACCACTTTATTTCCTGAAAAAGTAGCTAGTGGTTCGATTGCTGGTAGGGCATTAGCAATACTTGAAAAGGTTCCAACAAGCGCAATTAACATCAGTTTAAGTTTCATCATTATTGTCCTAAATTATTGTTGGTTGAGTTAATTAGTCCGTCGACCTTGGCGTCTAATGTGTCCGATGCCAAAAATGTTCGGTATGCAATTTTGCCGTTACGGTCAATTAGAATGTGATGGGGCGTCCCCACGACGCCAAACAGTGCGGTTAACTTGCCCTTGGTATCGAAAACCGTTGGCAAGTTATAACCTTGAGCACTAAAAAGCTTATTGATTTTTGCAATCGAGTCATTCATCGCGACGTTAATTGTTATCACTTCGATATCGTCGCCATATTGATCATAAATATTTTGTAAGTGGGGCATTTCTGCCACGCAGTAGCTACACCAGGTTGCCCAGAACTTAAGGTAAACTGGCTTATTGCGATTAAGTCCGCTTAGTTTGATTGATTTTCCAGCAATCGTTGTCGCACTAAAATCGGGAGCGATATCGTTAATCTTAAGTGGAGCTGCGTTAAGGTTTAAAGAGGCCGCGGCCATTAATGCAACACTCGCGTTTAAATATAGTTTTGTTAGTACTTTCATAGTATTTCCTAAGTTAGAGCTTGATTGAAAAAGTATATTGAGCTGCCTGTCATCATCGCGGCAAACAGCCATTTGCTGGCGTTTAGCCACTGACCCGATCGCGGTAGTAGTGAGACAAAGCCGCTGACACTGCCAGCTAAAATTAGTAATGCACTCATGCCAAATGCAAAAATAAACATTAATAGGCCTGCCCAATAAGGATTGCCTTGACCAGCAACGTACATCAGCAACATGCCGAGCACTGGCGAGGTACATGGAGCCATCACCAAACCTGAAATAGCACCTGCAACAAACACATTGAATGTTGATGAGGATGTTTTGATGGTGAGGTTGATTGTTTGCTGAGGCATTTTTAAATAGCCGAGGATCCACGCAGCCATTAATAAACAAATGATAGCGACAAAAATTAAGGCTAAGGGCGAGCTAGCAATCGAACCAAATAGCTGGCCCGTACTTGCTGCCATTAGTCCAAGCATTGCGTATACGAGTGCCAGACCGAAGACGTAACTTAATGATAAGTAGACACTTTGCTTGTTATTTTTTGCCTGGTTTGCAATTACCGCACTGGTAATGGGTAGCATAGGGTAAATACAAGGGGTAATACTGGTTAATAAACCGGTGGCAAATATCACCAAGGCAATATAAAAAGATGGTTGGTTCTCAAGTAATGCTGTTTGAATAATTGTTTCCATAACAGGGCTCCGAATAATCTATAGTGTCTGTTATATCGAAAATTTTGCTTGGAGATATCAAATGGAACCAAATTCTAAATAAAATATTTATCAAATTTTTATTTTATACTAAAAAACAATGAATTAGATGGTTGCTGAAATTGTTATTTTGGTTCGGATTGCCGTAGAATCAAGCTTAATTAATCAAGAATATTGTGTTGTGTTAGGTTATGTCGATACACCTGTTTGCCCAATTTAGTTTTGAGCCACAAAGTGGTTGTTTATCCGATCAAGCAGAAAATGAATTAGGATCTGAAATTCAGTTGCGACATAAAGTGGCGACATTGCTGGCTTATTTGATCGAGCATCGAGATCGTATTGTTACCAAGGACGAATTATTAAGGGAACTATGGCAGCACGGTGACTATCGAGAAAATTCACTAACTCAAAGCATTAGAGAGTTACGCTTGGCATTGGGAGATAGTGCCAAAGATTCAAGTTTCATTAAAACTTTCCCGCAACGTGGTTATCAATGGATCCAGCCATTAGTGGAACAACAGGCAGTGCTTAGGCCAACCGAACCCGTGCCCAAAAGGCAACTTGCTAACAAACATTCTTATTTAATTGCTTTGTTTGCTGCTGTGATAGCAATAGTAATTATTGTGGCTAGCTATATTAATTTTAAGGCGACGAGTCAAACATCAACGACTACCGTTAGCTCGCTGCTAGTGTTACCACTAGTGAATGCAACAGACGATCCCAAGATGGCTTGGTTGGAACTTGGCTTGGCTGATATGTTAGCCAATAACATTGGTCGTCATCGGGTCGATAACCAAGCCAGCATCGAAGTTATTCCGCCCTCAGTAGCCAATTTAATGCTCCATCAAGCTCAATTATCGTGGCCTAGTTTACCAGTTCATATTCGAAGTCTGTTACGAGAGCAAGACATTGCAGTTGCTTTATTTGCCAGTGTTAGATTGCACGAGAATCAACAGGTTATGGATTTTCAATTAATTTATGCTGATGGCAGGACTAAGCAAGGTAGTTTGAGCTATCCATCATTACCAGGAGCAGTAGGGGCCATTGGCTCGCAGTTATTGCACCTGTTGGCACCGAGTACTGAGCTTGATGTTCAAATATCACCAGACAATGGTATTGCGGCGCAGGCTCTTGCTCAAGGGATCCAGGCATTGTCAAAGGGTGGTGCTGTTACCGCCACAAAGTTTTTCCGCGCGGCGGTGACGCTTGATGACAATAAGCCTTGGGCTAAAGCTTATTTAGCTCGGAGCTTATATGCCATAGGGCAATGGCACGACTCCGAAAGCATATTTTCACAAATTTATGATTTATCACAGTCAAAAGATCTTAAATTAGCCGCATTTATAGCATATTGGCATGCCGAGTTGGCGCATCGTCGCGGTAATGACTCAAGCAACGAAGCGATTATTAACGCGATTGATAAAGCTGAATTGGCCGCTGATCCAAAATTAATGGCTCAGAGTTATCGTTTACGCGCTCAAAAATATTGGCAACAAATGGACTGGACCAGCCACCAGTTATGGTCACAACGAGCGCAGCAACTGTTTGGAGCCAATGGCCAATTAATCATCGAAGCTGATAAGTTTTTCTATCTAGGTAACCCAAGTAACAAAGGTTTGGAAAAATCACCTGAGAATGATTTGGTGTTAAATAAGAGTTATTTACTAAGTGCGCTTAATTTTTATCAACAATTAGGTAACTTACCTATGGTTGCAGCAACAGAATTTGCGATTGCCCAAAACTATAGTTTGGAATTAACTTCGCGAGAACATGCACTCGCGAAGGCATTAAAGCTTTATCGCCAGTTAAAGCAGCCATATGAGTTAGCCCAGGTACTAATTTATGCTGGATTTTATCAAATGCAATTACACCAAGGGCATTTAGCGAGTGAATATTTTGAGCAAGCTAAAACAGTGAGTACAGCTCTTGGCGCTAAACCACTATTAGAAGATATTGAATTTTATCTCGCCTTTGCAATGTTGGATCAAGGGTTAGATCAAAGCATCAGAGGGCGTCATGGTATCAATAAAGAGAATTTGAATTTAGCAATTGTTATGCTTAACCGCTTTATAATCAAGGAACCAACGCCAACCATGCGGGCTAATGCATTAGTATTTCTTGGTTGGGCTTATACTGACTTAGGTAAGTTTGATTTAGCACTCAAAAACCTTGAGCAAGCGAAACGACTCAATCAACAATATCAAATGACAACAACTCTTGGCTACAGTCGTTATTCTATTATGCGGGTTCATTTAGCAACAAAGGACTATAACTCAGTGATAGCAATGGCTAATGAGCCGATCACGACACGTTTACAAGCTGTATATTTAGCCCGAGCGTATTTTGAGTTGGGACAGCAGCAACAAGCCTTCAACGTATTAACACAGTTTAAACAACAGAATCCAATGATGTGGCAACCCGATGATACAAATCGTCTCGCGTTTTACCAATCATTCAAGCTTGGTAGTGGATTAGCACTATCCCCAGAGCCACCTGCCCATATTACATATTGTGAATCAGACTGGGCACTGTAAAAAATTGGTAGTCATGAACTGTTTGGTTGCAGTATAGTGTTAATAACTACAGAGCTAGGTCATCTAAATGTCTAAAATATTAGTAACGGTGTTGTTGGTTGCTAGCTGGTTTTTAACTAGCATATCTACGGCACAAGCCCAGTCAGTCACCGCGTTATATCGGGTTGCTAAAATTCAACACGTCTACAAACTAAAAGATCTTGAGTGTGTTGAAAGTAAAAAAAATGTTTGTAAAAAAAACCTCCATTGGCGAGTGTATTATCAGGCTCAAGGGAAATATGTAACCCCGAAAAAACATCAAATATTGATTGATGAAAACCCACCACTGATTGGTTCTGTTACGCA
>JABSRS010000203.1:0-1752 GCA_013214885.1 Gammaproteobacteria bacterium | reverse complement strand
CATTTTGTTTGGCTATTCTAGCGGCTTCCACTCGGTTGTTTGCGCCAAGTTTTGATGCTGCCTCTGAAAGATAGTTACGCACCGTGCCTGGCGACAGATGCACTAAACCACTTATTTGCTCGGTGGTTTTTCCTTCTAAAGCAAAGCGTAATACTTTACGTTCTTTATCGGTTAGTGGATCAACCTCTTGCCATGCTTGAGTGACTAACTCGGGTGCGACGATGGTTTTTCCTCGGTGAATACTTCTTAGCGCTTGCGCTAATGAATCAGAAGGCGAATCCTTTAATAAGTAGCCTTTAACACCAGCATCCATCGCTCGTCTTAAATAACCACTGCGCGAGAAGGTGGTTAAAATCATTACTTTTGCACCATGATTGGTTCGTTGTAATTCTTGGGCTAACTCTATTCCCGTCATTTTTGGCATCTCGATATCGGTTAAGATGATATCGACTTCGTGTGTCTGGGCCAACTCTAGAGCTTGCTGACCATCTTTGGCGCAGGCAACAACTTGAATGTCGGGTTCAAGATTAAGCAATGCCGATAGGGCCCCGAGGACCATTGATTGATCTTCGGCAATTAAAATTTTTATCATTAACTAGCTCCTGCTCCAAAATTGGGTAAGGTAAAAATAAACTCAGTTGTTGGCTCGGTGCTTAGGTGCATTTTACCGCCCAATTTATCGATTCTTTCTCGCATGTTGTTGATCCCAGCATTGGTATTATGATGAGTTATCTTGCCCTGATCTTTAATCCGCAGCACCAGTTTTTGCTCATTCACTGTTAAGTTAACCCACACTTTTGTGGTGTCGGCATGGCGCACAACATTCGTAATAGCTTCTCGAATAATTAAGGCAAGCTGGGACTCAATATGTTGCGGCATTTCGAGTGTTTCAAGTTGAGATATCAGCTCAATATTAGCGGCATCAGTGGCGACTTTTGCTTGCAATAATTCGACTGCAATCGTGGCTTGATTATAGCCTGTTACTGCCCCCCTAACTTGAGCCAGCGTTTCCCGTGATAACTGCTCAACCGCCTTTATTTCAGCTCTGACTTGTTCAATATCGATATTTTTGTCAATCATTTTGCCAGCTAATTCAGCTTTAAGGGTTATGACCGATAGGCTATGCCCTAGCAAATCATGCAAATCACGACTAATTCTCTCGCGCTCGGCGGTGGTGGCTAATGCTTGAATTTGTTGTTGTGATATTTTTAGTGCCTGATTGGTCTTATCGAGTTCGACCTGGTGAATCGTCATTAACGTGATAATGGTCGAAAATAAGATCGAGGGGATCCAAAAGTAGCTCGATTTATCAGTAATGACACTATATAAAATAATGAAAAGGATCACACAGCCTAGTGCGATCAGTGAGTTACGTTTAGTGTTTAAAAAGCTACAACAAACAGCTGAAAAAACAAAAAACACACTGGCGCCCCAGTTTATTTCAGCCATCGCGACGCCGATAAGACTTAGCGCAACAATGCAAAAAACTAACTGACGCCCTTGGCACCAATACGCTCTAAAGTAACAAACTAAAAATGTAACCATACCAACCATAATAATGGCAAGCTCACTATTGGTCGGGGGATAAAAATATAAATTAGTTAAAAATATCCCCAAATAGGCCAATGATAAATATGGGGTATAACTTAAGTTCGCTTCTTTAGGCAGTAACTTGTGATGTATTTTTAATAATAAGTTCATATTGATACCCGTGGCCAATAATAATGCATGATTTCAGCAGGTTGATAAGCG
>JABSRS010000202.1 GCA_013214885.1 Gammaproteobacteria bacterium | reverse complement strand
ACAACCACGAAAGGTAGTGTTACATGAGATTAAAATCCCGTGGTTTAATGCCAAGACCAAAAAGGTCGAGTGGGCGCGTATTGCCCAACAAACTATTAATGTCTTACCCGCTAAGTCACCTGCTGCCCAAGTTAATGTAGCGCCAACGCAAACCTTAGTACAACAGCCACCAGCAACAATCAAAACAGTCACGGTCACCGTCGACAGTGAAGCACTTATTTATTGGCAGATTGCGTGCGCACTATTGTCATTAACATCTTTAATCTTGCTCATTATAATCTATCGCAGTCGATCAAATACCAGTAGTAGATCAGTGTTATCATTACCGCAAGAAAATTTGGATCAACCCTGGGTAGCATTAAATACTGCGATAAGCCAAAAATCTCATCGCGATGTTATCCGATTATTGCCATTATGGTTAATGTCGCAGCATCAGATGACTACCCAACAATTATCACTAATAGCACCGCAGTTACATGCTCATTATCAGAAACTATTAGCGAGTCATTATGCGAGTCCAGCAATCGATCAACCGTTGAATACATTTGCCCAACTTAATGCGCTATTAAAAGAATTCAATCTAAAACAGGCCGCTAACACGCCAGCGATTGATCCACTTTTCCCAAACGTTACATAATAACTGGTGTAAATTAGAACACTTATTGGTCACAAATTCATCACGAACTGAAATTAAACATAAGGTAATGCGGTCTTGAATAATAAGAAGGCTTTACAGCAAAAATACCAGTTATTGGTAAATCAGTACCATGGCGACTTATTTCGCTATGCATTCTGGTTAACGGGTGATAAGCACATTGCTGAGGACATTTTGCAAGAAACCTTCTTGCGGGCATGGAAAGCCATTGACCAATTACAAGAAGTAAAAGCAGCAAAAGCTTGGCTCATTACTATTTTAAGGCGTGAAAATGCCCGGCGTTTTGAACGAAAGCAATTACAATTGGTTGATATTGATACAGTTCAAATAGTAGATGAATCGAATGACCATGAAGATCAACAACAACATCAACAATTACGACGGGCCATAATGATGTTAGCAACCGAATATCGTGAGCCATTGATGCTCCAAATAATCGCTGGCTTTAGTGGCGATGAAATAGCCAGTCTATTAAGTTTGAACAAAAACACCGTGATGACACGACTGTTTAGAGCAAAGAAACAGTTAACCATTTTAATGAACAATGCAACCGAGGAGATAGTGGATGACGAATAATACCTATGACTTAATCGCTACTGCTGATCCCCACAGCCAAGATCCAGACTTTTTGGCTGCTATCGACGCTGACCCACAATTAGCAAAAAAAGTAGCGCAAGCTAAAGCATTAGAGCAATCTTTGCAGCAAGTTTTCAATCAGCCAATGGTCAAAAACACTTTGGCCAGCGAAATTATTCGTAAATCTTGTGATGCCCCAGTCAAAAAGCGTACACCTGCGATGTTGGCCATTGCCGCCTCATTTCTGGTCGCAGCAGTTAGTTTCTCACTATGGCAAACCAGTAATCACTTAGTCACTTACAGCCTAGCCCAGCATGCACTCGCTCATACTTCTCATGGCCGCGAATTTGCTGGTGTTGTTGACGAACAACCGAGTATTTCAAGTATTAATTACCGTTTAAAATCATTCGGTGGTCAATTAAATGATTCTCTAACCAATATTACTTGGTTTAACGATTGTCGATTCGAAGGGATTAATAGCCTCCATTTAGTGATTAGCGGTAAAACGGGACCGATTAATATCTTCTTAGTGCCTAAAAACCATGATTTCACCATGCAAGCGGAGTTTGCTAATCAAGAGTACCAAGGGATCGCCCAAGAATTATCATCGGTTTATATGCTTATCGTCGGTAATCATGACGAATCTTTGAGCTTTTATCAAAAGCAATTAACGGATGCAATATATTGGAACATTTAGGTTGGCAACTTATCAAAACTGTTAGTAATCGATGAAGAGTTGTCATCAATGAAGAATTGCAATCAATGCGGTAAATGTTGTATCAAATACGGCGATGGCGATATTGCTGCGACCCAGGAAGAAATCGATATATGGGAAATCTTTAACCCTGAAATATTCGAGTATGTTAAAAACAACCAAATATGGTTCGATCCGCAAACAGGGGCCAATCTCACAAGATGCCCTTTTCTTGAAGTTGAACCTAATGTCGACCCTTCCGCCCAACTAAAATATACCTGCAGTATTTATTTAGATCGACCCGAAGACTGCCGTCATTATCCAAGTCTTATTGCAGAAATGATCAGGGATGAGTGCGAAATGATTGAAGTAATCGATTTAGGAAATCATCACAAAGCTCAAGTCAAATTAGACTTTTTGATGCGAGATAGCCGCCCTCCAAGTGGTCATTAGGGCGGTTCACCTGGTGTCGGTTTAAGTGCTTTGATTAATATAAAAGCCACTAGGATCGGTCGGCGTTGCAGGATGCCACACAATATTAATTTGATGTTTTGTCCTGATATCTCTAACCGTTCTTTCCCAATCTCTAATCCCTGCGATGCCTTGTAAAATTGAGGGGGCAAATTTTTGGTTTGGAGAATGCTCAAACAGGGTTTTCAATTATTGATAGCCACTAGACTGTTGAAACACCATCGTCATGGTAGCGCTGTCTAAATCATCGCTATGATCACCGCCACATTCTAAAGGGACCTTGTGATCGACGTGAAGTTTAACGTGGTCATTTACCCCTCGGCCACAAGATTGACATCGATGACCATCTCTATTTCTAATCCGATATTTGTCCTTACTGCTTAACCCAGCTCGGCTGGTCGTTGCAGAGTATCGATTTATTGTCGTGACATGGTAGTTATTGTTTACTACCTCATAAACAATAACCTCGTCTTGTCGTAGTTGGCGCAGTGCCCTAGCCCAGTCACTAATTTCGCCCATCGCCCTTAACTCTTCGCCACAATATAATTTCGGACCATTGAGTTTTATATGATCATACAGTTTCTGGCGAGCGCCCATTATTATTCCTTTAGAACTATCCGATGTTATAAATTAAAAGTGAAAAAAGTAATACACTAAATGCACAGACCAATCGCACCGCCCAAAGAGGAAGTATACTGGTTAAATATTTAATGATGGTGTCTAGTTTGCTGGTGCCTAAAATCAACATAGCGATCACCGCCAGTAATGACAGGTAACCAAACACCGTAAATATTAACGGAATTGTTGCTGTCGGTGCCGATAATATAAGGGAGACTCCCAGCAAAATTCTAATCGCAATATCACTGTATTTTGCCAACCTTGAGTTAACCAATTGCTGCATTGTATCGATTAGCTGTTGCGGGAATAGGACACAACAAGCACTCAAAATTACCATTGCCGATCCGATCACCACAATAATTAACTGCCAAACTGTATAGTCCACTAACTTACCTCAACGGCTGCTACTTAGCTGGATGATGAAACTCAATCACATTGCCATCGGGGTCGCGAATAAAAAAGAATTGAGCTCCTTCGTATTCAACCTTTTCGGTAATCACCATCCCTAAAGCTTCAACCTTGGTGGCGGCTGATTTAAAATCAGAGACTTGTAGTGCGATATGGGTAAAACCTGGGTATTTTTGGTGACTATCCATCAGGATATTTTCTGTGCTGGTGCTGCTAGTGTCGGCATTTAAAATAAAGTTGATATTGACGCCTGAGGGATGTTCCATAATGGCAACTGGCTCTGGGCCAACAGGACCGACTAAAAATAAAAAACCGAGCTTTTGATAAAATGAGCGTGAGACTTCTAAACTCTTTACTCTTAAGCCAACATGATTAATACCTGTGATTTCTTGCATTAATAACCTCCTGATATCATTTGTTTTATACTTTCAGAGTGCGTGACTTTTAACAAAGCATTATCAGCACTCTTAAGGATTCTATTTTAAGGAAAGTCTTTCAAGGACAATCAATAAAATACTATTATCTATCAACAAAATCAATCAGCTAATCAACTCGTTATACTCGCTCAATCACTAAGGCAATTCCCTGGCCGACGCCGATACACATAGTACACAAAGCGTATTGCTTGTTACTGCGTTCAAGTTGTCTCACGGCTGTTGTTACCAGACGCGTACCACTCATTCCCAGCGGATGACCCAACGCAATTGCGCCACCTTGGGGGTTAATTCGAGGATCGTCATCAGCTAAGCCTAATTCGCGGGCACAGGCCAGTGCCTGAGCAGCAAAGGCTTCATTGAGCTCGATAATATCGATTTGATCGAGTGTTAGGTTCAACCGCTTGAGTAATTTATTGGTCGCTGACACGGGTCCAATTCCCATCACTCGTGGTTCAACACCTGTAACAGCCATGCCTAGCACCTTAGCAATCGGGGTTAAAACGTGTTGCTCAACACCCTGAGCTGACGCAAGTAGCACAGCAGCGGCACCATCATTGATCCCAGAAGCATTACCCGCTGTAATTGAGCCGTCGTCACAAACAAAAGGTTTCAAACTAGCTAATTTTTCGAATGTCGTTAGCTTTGGGTGCTCGTCCTGGTCAAAAATGATGGGGTCTTTATGACGAACAGGGATTGTTACTGGCACAATTTCTTGGCCAAACCAGCCAGCTTCTTGGGCACTCGCCGCTTTTTGCTGACTCCATATGGCAAATTTATCTTGATCTTGACGGCTAATGTTAAAGTCATTGGCCAAGTTCTCGGCGGTTTGTGGCATGGTTTCGGTGCCATATGCCTTATCAAGTGCTTTGTTAACAAAGCGCCAGCCCATGGTTGAGTCAAACATTTCTGGTGCTCGTGAATAGGCACATTCTGCTTTAGCCATCACAAAAGGAGCGCGGGTCATGCTTTCGACGCCACCAGCAATAATAACTTGCGCCTCACCACAAGCAATTGCCTGCGCCGCGCTGCCAATGGCATTTAAACCAGAACCACATATGCGATTTAACGTGCTGGCAGGAACTTCCTGTGGCAGACCAGCGAGTAATGTTGCCATTCGAGCAATGTTGCGGTTGTCTTCACCCGCTTGATTGGCACAGCCAAGAATGACATCATCAACTTGTGAAAAATCGAGCTGGGGATTTCTCGCCATTAACGCCTTTAAAGGAATAGCGGCTAAATCATCGGCGCGCACTTTACTTAAACCACCACCGTATCGTCCAACGGGGGTTCTAATTACATCGCAAATAAATACTTCGTTCATTAAAAAAGACCTTAGGTAAATGCCGGCGTATTAGCCAGTGCAGGAACTTGTTCGATCAACAGTTTAAAACCTTGTTCTAACTGCTGGGCCAAAATTGATATTTCTTGTTCTGTCATCGCGGTTGATAGCATCGCCGAGCAAGTATTAATCATCATGATTGAGTTTTGATTGAGATGCTCAAGTAATATTTTAAGCGCCTTGGCCTCTTCAGCGCTGTTAAACGCCTGGCGATAATTACTGGGCGGCTGCGACTTCAAATGAACCCGCAGCATTGAACCTGCGCCAGTCACACAAGCTTTGATCCCGACACGTTCAATTGCCTGGGTTATTAGCCCGCGAGCGAGCGAGCCTAACTCATTTAATCGGGTCACAGCGCCTTGATCAAACATCTTCATTGCTTCAAGCCCTGCTGTCATGGTGACAGGGTTAGCTGAAAATGTTCCAGAATGGGGGAGTAACACTTTAGGCTGGAGTGGATCGAGTACTGCCATCACATCACTGCGTCCAGCAAATGCGCCAACGGGAAAACCGCCACCAATCATCTTGCCCAACGCCGTTAAATCGGGTGCCACATCATAATTTTCTTGGGCGCCACCAAAACCAACTCGAAAGGTAATCACTTCATCAAACAATAACAGCGCATTGTTGTCTCGCGTCCACTGATACAGCGCATTAACAAATTCGGGTGTTGCAGGCACCATTCCAACGCGGTGCGAGACGGGATCAAGTAATATTGCCGCTAACTCGCCGCGATGTTGATTTAAAATCGCCAGCGCGCCATCGACATCGTTATAAGGGATCACGATAACGTCATCTAACGCACCTTGCGGCGTGCCAGCTGCTACTAGCACACTGTGTGGCTGTGCTTGCTCGCCCCAGTTGCTGGGATTAGCGGTTTGGCTGACTTCAGCGTAATCATAAGCACCGTGGTAGGCGCCTTCAACTTTGGCAATTTTGGCTTTCGAGGTAAATGCTCGCGCCGCTTTGATCATCGCCATCACGGCTTCGGTCCCAGAGTTAACAAAGCGAATTTTTTCAAATCCTGGCACGCGCTGACACAACAGTTCGGCGTACTCAATTTCAACTTCGGTTGCCATGGTGAACGCTGTGCCCTGTTGGACCTGTTTGATAATGGCGTTGGTGACTTGTTCATTAGCGTGGCCATGAATAAGCGACGCCATATTATTAGCAAAATCGATGCGGGGTACGCCATCAATGTCGGTGACGTAACAGCCTTTGCCACTGGCAACATAGTCAGGGTGTGGCTGCTTAAAGATGGTGTTACGGCTAACTCCACCTGGCAACACTTTCTTGGCTCGTTCAAACAATACTGCGCTCTTAGACTGTTGCATGAGCAACTCCTC
>JABSRS010000201.1 GCA_013214885.1 Gammaproteobacteria bacterium | reverse complement strand
AGGTTAATTGGGTTTGTTTGACCGGCAGTGCGCAAATCGCCGCTTGTTTATATATGTTAAATGACCTGGATGAAAATCCGTTATTTTTGAGTGCTGCGCAACGATTAACTTCATACGTCCGTCGCTCCGTGGTCATTGAGGGAGAAAAATCAGTGGTAGGTGGCGTCAAAGGCGCATTCCCTCTTGATGGCGATTACGGCAGTTTTCAATTTTTAAATTGGGCGGCCAAATTCGTCATTGATGCCGCTATTATGGATGTTAAGGTAACTAATAATGAAAAAAATATTACAACAGTTAAAGAGTGCTGTTAAATCGGTGCTAAAGAAAATATATCGCGTGCGTCGCCGTATCGAGTTGAGTCGAACTGGAACAAAAATCACCCCGCAACGCCTAAAACAAGATTTAATAAAGTTAGGAGTAACCGAAGGTGATACGCTATTTATTCATTCATCTCTTAAAAGCATTGGTTATTTGGAAGGAGGACCCAAAACACTGATCGATGTCTTGCTTGAGATAGTTACGCCATCTGGAACGCTTATTTTTCCGACCTATTACCTGCCCTGCGGAACCATTTACGAGACTTGTAAAATGGACGACTATGTATTTGATATTCGCAAACATGGTACCAACATTGGCCGTTTGCCTGAAGCCGTCATCAAATATCCAAATGTTCAAAGGAGCTTGCACCCGACACACTCAGTATCGGCGATTGGTTACCACAGTAAACTCATTACTGAAACGCATCATTTGGCGCCATCTATTTTTGGCAAAGGATCACCCTGGGATCGGTTCCTGGAGGTCAATGGTAAGGTGTTAGGGCTTGGTGTCTCAATGGGACCGATAACCTTTTACCATATGCTTGAAGATCGCATGGCCGATAAGTTTCCACTGCCCGTTAGAATGGCTGAGTGTAAGCTTAAATGTAAAAATCATAACAATGAGTTAGTCGAGGTACCAGTTCATCCACTTGATATTAAGTATTTGCCGCGACGTATTGATAACAAAGCGAGAAAAGACCTTCGGGATTATTTTTGGCATGAGTTTTCAAGTCGTCAATTGTTAAAAATTGATAAAGTAGGAGAATCAACGTCCTGGATGGTCGAAGGCGATGTTTTTTACCAGCACCTAGAAACGCTAGTTGAACAAGGTATTACGATATATTCTACTGAAACCCAATTGAAAGCTCGGCCAATTATCTAGGATATTGAAGTGGTCAAGTTTTATTGGAGAGTAATTAAGCCGCTTTTTTCAGTTCATTAGCTTTTTGAACTGGTGTTAAATAATCGTTTGCTGAATGCAAACGTCTGTCATTGTAAAACTTAATATATTTATCAATGCAATGCACCAATGATTTGTGATTCATAAAAATTAAGTGATTGAGTCGCTCAGATTTCAAACTTCTAAAGAAATGCTCCATAACGGAATTATCCCAGCAACGTCCTCGACAACTCATGCTCTTAGTTACTTTCAGTTGGGACAAATAACTTGTAAATGGCATAAATTTGGGACAAAGAAATTTGGAGAAATTTGGGACAGGCATATTAAAGTATTTGATATTCTGATATTTTGGTCTAAGATCTTACTGTGTAAAAAACAAACAGGAGATTATCGTGACGCGTGCCAGGTACAGTCAGATTGACTTAAGTGAAACCACTTTTTATCATGTGATAAATCGTTGTGTTCGGCGAAGTTTTTTATGCGGTGAAGACCGTTACAGCCATAAAAACTACGATCATCGCCGACAATGGTTAATCGACCGCATCAAATTGCTGGCTCAAGTCTTCTCCATCGATATTGCTGCTTATGCAATCATGAGTAACCATTATCATCTGGTGTTACATGTCGACCAACACCGGGCTAAGAATTGGTCTCAGGAAGAGGTAATCGAACGTTGGAATGTGTTATTTGATGGACATCCGTTAGTCTCTTATTATTTAACTAAACTTAAAAACCAACAAGATATTTATCCTGAAAACAATCTGGCAGCAGATGTTTCATGTGATGCCAAGTCGATGGCAGCTATCGTGATAATTGAAAAATGGCGCTCACGTTTGTATGACATATCTTGGTTTATGAGGTGCTTAAATCAATTCATTTCCAGAGCAGCAAACAAAGAAGATAACTGCACGGGAAAATTCTGGGAGGGACGTTTCAAGTCCCAAGCATTACTTGATGAACAAGCGTTGCTCAGCTGTATGGCTTATGTGGATTTAAACCCAATTAGAGCGGGTGTCAGCCACTCGCTGGCTGCTAGTGACTTCACTTCAATCCAGGAGCGTATTAAACAACATAATGCTTATCGACAACATATTTATAAACCCATTCCAGACATATCAATTGCGCAACAACCTCCTGCGTTATTACCCTTTTCAGGGATTGAAAACACCAATGAAATCCCATTCAGTCTGTCAGACTATTTAGCATTAACACAGTGGAGTGGACGACATATTGATGCCAATAAAAACGGTTATATTGACGTTAATGAACCTACGATTCTAGAAGAACTAGGTCTCGACCAAGATACCTGGCTCGAGTCTATTGTAAATTTTCGACGACAATACGGCAGCTTTGCTGGCAGTGACAAAATATTACGCAGCCATGCACATTCCCACGGATGCTCTTGGCATAAAGGCGTCAGCTGACAAGTCTTAACATCTCTCAAAAGCACTTTACCTGTTATTTTCAATAACGGTTGCCTAGTCGACTAAAAATATTATTTGCATCAGCCAATTAATATTTACGTATTAAATGCGACCAATTTGGACAAGAATAATCTGATCTCGTGGGAATTATAATGATAAATAGGATAATAATTTTACTTATCACATTTCATTTCAGAGATATAATTGTGCCTGTCCCATTATGTTGCCTTTGTTGATGACGTGACTCTAAATTGATCTTGATCAATGTTTCATTGTGGTCTAAACTTTCAGAAATGTCTGAAAGTTCGTTAGGTGGTTGTATGGAAATCTCGGAAAAAAATCAATCTTTTGTGTATCACTTTGGTGAAATGGGTAGTAAATGGGGCTTTAATCGTACAGTAGGGCAGATGTACGCATTACTGGTTATTTCGGAAAATGCACTTAGTGCTAACGATTTGGCTAGCGCGTTAAGTATTTCACGTGGCAATGTCAGCATGGGAATTAAAGAGCTGCAATCGTGGCAGTTAGTCCAAGTTAAGCATATTCCTGGCGATCGTAAAGAATACTACAGCGCGATTGGCAGTGTGTGGGACATGGCTAATACTGTATTTGAAGAACGCCGTAAGCGTGAAGTTGACCCTACTTTGTCGGTATTACGTAACTTGTTACTGGAGGCACCGCAAGATGAGAGCGAAGTATATGCTCAACAGCGGATGCAAGATATTCATGACTTGTTAGAAATGGTCACGAGTTGGGCAGCTGAGTTACAGCGTTTAAGTCCAGAGCAACTCGGTACTTTAATGAAATTAGGTGCTGGAGTTTCAAAAATATTATCTGTAAAACAACAGTTATTTTCAAAGAGCAAAGATCAAGACTAAGGTAATTTTAATAAGTTATTTATTGCCTAACACTGGAGAGTTAAGAATATGATTAACGAAACATTAGTCGAGTTGTCACGCTGGCAGTTTGCCGTGACAGCTTTATTCCATTTTCTTTTTGTGCCATTAACCATAGGGATGACTTGGATTCTATTTATCATGGAAGCCGTATTCGTGATGACTGGTCGTGAGATTTATCGTGATATGACCAAGTTTTGGGGCAAACTTTTTGGCATTAATTTTGCCATCGGTGTTGCTACTGGTTTAACCATGGAATTCGAATTTGGCACTAACTGGTCTTATTATTCTCACTATGTTGGTGATGTTTTTGGCGCGCCATTGGCGATTGAAGGTCTGATGGCTTTCTTCCTTGAGTCAACCTTTGTCGGGATGTTTTTCTTGGGTTGGGATCGACTATCTCGGCGTCAGCATTTAGCGGGAACGCTGCTGATGGCCTTGGGAACCAACTTTTCGGCGCTGTGGATTTTAATTGCTAATGGTTGGATGCAAAATCCGGTCGGCAGTGAATTTAATTATTTGACCATGCGGATGGAGCTGGTTAGTTTCTCTGAGATTGTTTTTAATCCGGTGGCACAAGTTAAATTTATTCACACTGTGGCCGGCGGTTACGTCGCTGGTTCGATGTTTGTCCTGAGCATTAGTAGTTACTATTTATTAAAAGGTCGTGATATTGCTTTTGCCAAGCGATCTTTTTCGGTCGCGGCTGGTTTCGGCGTGGCGGCAATATTCTCGGTGATTTTACTCGGTGATGAGTCGGGCTATGAAGTGGGTGAAGTACAGCGGGTTAAGCTGGCAGCGATTGAGGCGGAATACCATACCGAACCCGCACCTGCTGCTTTTACCTTAGTCGGTTTTCCTGATGATGAAGCAATGGAAACCCATTATGCAGTCAAAATTCCTTATGCCTTGGGCATAATCGCTACACGCTCACTCGATGAAGAAGTGATGGGATTAAGTGATCTAATGAAGCTGCATGAGCCGCGGATCCGTAATGGCATGATCGCTTATGATTATCTGGTTAAGCTGCGCAGTGGCCAAGACACGCCAGAAAATATTGCCGGCTTTAATGCGACTAAGCAAGATCTCGGCTATGGCTTATTGTTGAAACGTTATACCGAAAATGTGATTGATGCGACTGAAGCGCAAATTCAACAGGCGGTTAAAGACTCAATCCCGCAAGTTGCCCCGGTGTTCTGGGCATTTCGGATGATGGTTGGCTCGGGCATGGTGATGTTAGTACTGTTTTTATTAGCATTTTACTATAATGCTCGGCGCCAAATTGAACAAAAACGTTGGTTGTTAAAGGCTATTTTATGCGCATTACCATTACCTTGGATCGCGATCGAAGCCGGCTGGTTTGTCGCCGAATTTGGTCGTCAGCCTTGGGCGATTAGTGAGATTTTACCAACCTTTTTAGCGACCTCCGATTTAGCGGTAAACGACGTGTTGTTTTCATTAATCGCCTTTATTGTGGTTTATGCAATCTTATTTTCGATAGAGATGTGGTTAATGATCCGCTTTGCCAAAATGGGACCTAGTTCATTACACACAGGGCGTTATCACTTTGAACAGACACCAGCTGTGATCGTTGGCTTACGTCACCATAATGCTTAAGGAGCTATATTATGTTTGATTATGAAACGTTAAAACTTTTGTGGTGGGCGATCATTGGTTTTTTATTGATTGGTTTTGCAATTACCGATGGCATGGACATGGGCGTCGGGGGCTTATTACCTTTTGTTGCCAACAAAGATGTTGAGCGGCGTGTGGTGATCAATACCGTCGGGGCGCATTGGGATGGCAATCAGGTGTGGTTTATTACCGCAGGTGCCTCGTTATTCGCGGCTTGGCCGATGGTTTATGGTGCGGCATTTAGCGGTTTCTACTTTGCGATGATGCTGACATTGTTTTGCTTGTTTCTCAGACCATTAGCTTTTGACTATCGCAGTAAAATTGAATCCACCCAGTGGCGAAATAACTGGGATTGGGCATTGTTTGTTGGCTCGATGGTACCGCCCTTAGTGTTTGGGATTGCCTTTGGTAACTTACTGCAAGGGGTGCCATTTAATTTCGATTTCTTGATGCGAGTGACTTACACCGGCTCATTCATTGCCTTATTTAATCCTTTTTCGCTGCTTAGTGGCGTGGTGAGTGTCACCATGGTGTTGATGCATGGATCAACGTGGTTGGTGATGCGGACTGATGAGCAAGTAGCTGCGCGCGCGGCTAAGATTGGTGGCATCGTTTCGTTAATTTTAGCGGTATGTTTCACCCTTGCTGGCATCATGATTTGGCAGTTAATCGACGGTTATGTGGTGACCAGTACCTTAGATAAAATGGGGCTGGCCCAGCCGACCACCAAAACCGTAACCACGGTCGCTGGGGCTTGGCTTAATAATTTTAGAACGAACCCGAGCCTATGGTTAATCCCAATTGCCGCGATTGTATTGTCATTGTTGATTGCAGGGTTAATGAGAATTAAACAAAAAACCACGCTCACTAAAGTGGCTGCCTTTGTAGCTAGCTCAGTGGTTAGCGCCTGCGTTATTTTAACCGCTGGCGTGGCGATGTTTCCCTTTGTGATGCCATCGAGTAGTGTGCCAAACCATAGTCTATTGATGTGGGATACCGTCGCCAGTGAAACTACCTTAGGCTTAATGTTTGTGGTGGTTGCGATATTCATTCCGTTGATTTTAAGTTACACCATTTGGTGTTATGCCAAGATGTGGCGCACCGTCACCATTGCTGAAATTGAACAAAACAGCCATTCGGCCTATTAAGATAAGAGGAATATATTATGTGGTATTTCAGTTGGTTATTAGGAGTTTTGTTAGCCGTGTCATTGGGGATTATTAATGTGATGTGGTACGAAATGGAACAGCTTGTTGATAATGTTGCTAAAGATCAACATAACGATGACTGATCCCGATCATACTCCGGATCCCAAGATCTTAAACCGCGGGCTTAAAGCGCAAAAAACGAGTGCCAATGGCCGACTTAGTAAGGCCATTGCGTGGGG
>JABSRS010000200.1:3284-6588 GCA_013214885.1 Gammaproteobacteria bacterium | reverse complement strand
TAGGTATTAAATCAACCTTGTTTGACCAAACATTACGCTTCAACGCAACTGCCTATTATTCAAAAATATCTGATCTGCAAACGTCACGTTTCGACCCAACCAATATCAGCTTCTTAGTATTTACCGATAACGTTGGCGACGCTGAAATTAAAGGAATTGATGGTGATTTTAGCTGGGTAGCTACTGACAATTTAGTCATCAGCGGTGCCTTTAGCTTTTTCGATCCGGAGTTAACGTCAATCAATGACGAACTTGCAGGTATCGCACCAGCAGAGGGGAGTCGACTACCTTATTCCGCCAAATTCTCTGGTAACTTGCAAGCACAATACTTCTATCAACTTGACGGCGACATGACTGGTTTCGTTAACGGTTCGATTAGCTATACTGGCGAAAGGCTAGCGAGTATGACCATGGATGCGTATGTGCTAGAAGATGCCACCAATTTAATTTACGGTACGGGCTCAGGATTAAGCATTCAAAAAGAAGCTGATGTTTATTCAGGTGTTAATTATAAAGACAGCAACGGTCAAACATTCGCGGGTGGCCGTTATGTTCAAGAAAGCTATGTACTGGCTAACTTAAGCGTGGGCGTGACTAACGACGAATGGAAAGCTGAGATCTTCATCGACAATGTAACCGATGAAAGCGCCGTGTTATATATTGATACGCAGCAGTTTACCCCAAAGGTTGTAACCAATAGACCTCGCACTGTTGGTTTTAGATTCTCGTATGACTTTTATTAAGTCGACTATTATTTAATATTAGTAAGCCCAAATGCCGCTTGAATGATTAAGCGGCTTTTTTTGCTATTTATGGAGCCAAGTCGTTGGATAAAAATACCTCCCTTTCAATTGCAGCACATTTAAAGTCGATTCAACAATTGATTCAAACCGCTAAATTTCATGACGCGATAACACAAAGTAAACTGCAATTAACACAAACCAGTGACCAACAACATCAGATCCAATTATGGTATCTACTGGCCATAGCCCAGCGCTATAGCAAAGACTTAACCAGTGCATTAATCAGCATTGATACATTGCTTCAACTCAATCAACAACATAGTCGTGCTAACCAAGAGCAAGGCTACATCAATCTTGCTTTGGGTGATGTTGCGCAAGCTAAAATGTCGTTCGAAACTGCGGTAAAACACAACCCCAGTTTAGTGGCTAGTTGGCAAGAACTGATTGAGCTTTATCGTCAAGAAAATCAATTAGAACATGTTCAAAAAGCAGCCAATCAATTGGCAAGACTTAAAAATTTACCACCAGCTTTACTTGCGGTGACTGAATTAATGCACGAAGGCCAATTATTAAAAGCAGAGCAGATCTGCAGAAATTTTTTACAAAAAAATCAACGACATGTTGATGGCATGTGTTTACTTGCCGAGATTGGCATTGAGCTGAAAATTTACGACGATGCTGAATTCCTATTAGCCAGTGCACTCGAATTAGCACCCAATCATATTCATGCTCGCTCTCAATATCTCAACTTACTGTTGCGATTAGGTAAATACAAAGCGGCCAATCAGCAAGTCGACCAGTTACTTAACGTCCAACCTGACAACCTGAGCTTTAAAGTCGCTAAAGCCAACGCCCTAACGGGGCTAGGACAAGTAGCGCAAGCGATTACATTATTTGACCAAGCCATTGCACAAGATGATCAAGTTGCTGGTTTCTATTTACAGCTAGGTCACGCTTTAAAAGCAACAGGGCGGATTGATGATGCAGTGAAGGCCTATCAAAATGCCTATCAGATAAGCCCAAGTTATGGCGATGCCTTTTGGAGTTTAGCCAACACTAAAACCTATCGCTTTAGTGATAACGAAATTGCTCAAATGCAAACTCAACAGCAGGGCGATGACTTACCCTTAACCGATAAAATTCAGCTCAATTTCGCGATTGGCAAGGCCTTTGAAGACCGGCAACAATACGCTCAAGCGTTTGCCGCTTACCAACAAGGCAACCAACTCCAACAGGCTCATAATGGTTTTGACATCGCTAAGATAGAGCAACAAGTTGAGGATCAAATAAAATACTGCACCGCTGAATTATTTGAAAGCCGTGGCAATTTAGGGCTAAGTGATGCCGATCCAATCTTTATTGTTGGCTTGCCACGTGCGGGATCTACCCTACTTGAGCAAATCCTGGCGTCACATAGCCAAGTCGATGGCACCATGGAACTGCACAACATATTAGGGTTAGCCTCACGGTTACGGGGCCGAAATCCAAAGCAAAGTCAATATCCAAAGAATTTAAGCGAATTAAATCAAGATTACTTTAAACGCTTTGGCCAACAGTTTATCGATGAAACGCGGGTATTTCGCGAGGATGCACCACTATTTATTGATAAAATGCCCAACAACTTTCTACATATTGGGCTGATTAAATTAATCCTACCCAATGCCAAAATAATTGATGCCAGACGCTCACCAATGGCCTGTTGCTTTAGTGGTTTTAAACAACTATTTGCTGAAGGACAAGACTTTAGCTACAACTTAGAAGACATTGGACGTTATTACCAAGCTTATCTAAAATTAATGGCGCATTGGCAAAAGGTTATCCCAGGGTTTGTCCTAACCGTAAGCCATGAGGATGTCGTTGATGATTTAGCGCAACAGGTGCAGGCGATGCTCGATTTTTGTGACTTACCGTTTGAACAATCGTGTATTGATTTTCATAAAACCAAGCGCACCATTAAAACCCCAAGCTCTGAACAAGTACGACAACCCATTTATAAAAGTGCCACCGAACAATGGCGACACTTTGAACCGTATTTAGCACCGTTAAAGAAGGTCCTAAATATCTAGATATAAAAAGGTTTAAACTTTAAATATATTCGCTTCTTTATGTAATTCTATGGCAAGGTTGGCAACATCCAGGCTCGCTTTAGAATTATTTTGTGAATCATGTGCTACCTGTTCTCCAATATCTCTAATTCTAACAATATTTCGATCAACATCGGCTACTACCGCCGATTGCTCTTCTACAGCAGTGGCTACTTGGACGGTCATATCAGCAATAGCTTCGACATCAGAAATAATTTCATTCAATACATCTTCGGTGTCTTTTGCTAGTGATACGCTAGATAACCCTTGTTCCTTGCAATGATTGATGGTCTTTACAATACCTGAAGTCGTTGATTGTAATTCGCTAATAATGGTTGTGATCTCTGCGGCTGAATCTTGAGTTCTAACAGCTAAGGTTCTGACTTCATCGGCAACGACAGCAAAACCACGCCCTTGCTCTCCTGCCCGAGCAGCTTCTATCGCGGCGTTTAGTGCCAAAAGATTTGTTTGATTAGC
>JABSRS010000200.1:0-3274 GCA_013214885.1 Gammaproteobacteria bacterium | reverse complement strand
AGCGATCCCTTTGATAACTTCTAGTACCGATGAGATGCCATTGCTTTTTACTTCCAAATTGAGAATTTCATTTTCAGCAACAATAAGCTCGTTAGATAGCTGATTAATATTAAGCACCGTTGCATCTAATTTATCTTTACCTATTGCCACTTTAGTTGAGGCGGCATCGGTTTTTTCTTTGGTGTTATGGGCATTATGCGCAATTTCATTGGCCGTAATACCCATCTCATTAACAGCGGTTGCGACCATGTCGCTTTCAGACGCCTGATTTAATAATCCTGCCGAAGTCTTCTCAACGTTCAGTGATACAATTTTTGTTGAATTGGTCAAAGAGTCGACCGTTATGTTGATGTTTTTTATTAAGGATTGAAAATGTGCCATGAAAAAATTGAATTCTTTGGCTATATCACCTATCTCATCTGGTCGTTCTTGGCAGCGTTGCGACAAATCATTACTTTTTCTGATTTGTGAAATTCGTTGTGAAAACACTTCTAATGGCGTGATGATTTGTTTGGCGATAATCGTGACAATAAAGCCAATTAATAGCGAAATAACAATGAACATCACCAGGTGACTGAATTTTGCTGAATCAATGTACTCATTGACAAAATTACTTAATCTTGTAACTTCAATTTCAAGTAAGCGCTCCATTTCCCTAACCGTGACACGCAATTCACCTTGAGCACCCAATGTTTTGTCAAATCCGATCCTTGAGCTGGCCTTAACTAAATTATCAAATTGAACGCTGTATTGTTTTAATAACTTAAGGCTTTCAGTACTGGTCAATCGGTTCGATAATAATTGGACATTATTATGCAGACTCGATATATATTTTTGATCTAATCGTAACAGAAAGTCTTTTTCATCGCGTCTAATCGTCAGTAGTAAGATCATCGACTCACTATCATTGATTCGAGCAATGTTTTGTTCTAATTGATGTGTTACTTTGAGCAAATTCCCGTAGTTACCTTGAGTTTTACTTAACCCTCGCGTAATCGATAATTGCGCTAGTTCAGAAAAAGTACTGGTATATTGACTTAATTTCTTTTCAATAATATTAATATTACCCAGAGCAATATCCGACGCTTGCAAAGTAGCTTTTAATTTAATCAGCGATGTTTGAGCTTGTGTGGCATTTATCTCAAATATTTCTTGATATTGCTGATCTTGTCTCAGGAGGAAGTCTTTTTCATTTCGTCTTAATTGCAGTAACGATATTTGGACGTCTTTTAAGCCAAAACGAATATTATTGAACGCTGCAACTTTGTTTTGGCTAATAGAACTCTCTATATATAGAGTAATTAGGCCTAGAATAACCAAGGTTACGATAAGAATTAATTTTTGCTTGATGTTCATAGTGTTCACTCATTTTGTAGTGGCTGTAACGTTTTACCACGATTTGAATTGAAGCCAGATCTTTTAATCTTTTGATATTAGCCCATCGTTAAATTTAAAGGATTAAAATTTCCCCAAATTAACGTTGTATATCTGCCAAATGGGACGTCCTAGTTCGCAGCTGCAGGCTGCAGGTCTTTCAACAACCAGTCATTTTACACTCAAACGACAATAAGTAAACTCTGAGTTTACTTATTGATTGGAAGTCGGTATTGTACTCGAAAATAATTAATTTTAGGGGTTGTAGGTGCAGAATAAGCTGACATTATCACAGCGAAAGCGTCTCGATATTATCGCTGCGGCAAAAAAAGAGTTTATCGAATATGGTTTTCCAGCTGCGAATATGACCAGAATATCGTCTGCTGCCGCAGTCTCTAAGCGCACTCTTTATCGACATTTTGAAAGTAAATCAGTGTTGTTTGAGTCGGTATTATCAGATATCAATGACTCAGTAATGAGTAATACCCTGTATCAATTTGATCAAAATAAAAGCACTATGCAACAGCTTAAAGAAATTACCTATCATGAAATCGAGGTGGTTTATAGTACTAATGGCATGCCATTAGCGCGGACTATTTTACTGGAGTTCTTACGCCAGCCTGTAATGGCCAATAATTTAATTAAAAGTATTTATAACACTCGAGCAATAACTCAATGGGTTACTCAAGCGATTGCAGCCGGAAGACTGAAACAAGGCGACACAAAATTAATGACCGAGGTATACGTTAGTTTATTTCAAGGTCTATTATTCTGGCCACAAGCAATGAACTTAGATCTAGCACTCACCGATAATGAGATCAAAGATAAAGTTGATACGGTAACGTCTGTTTTCATCAAATCCTATGGCCTGAAGTGAACTTTAATAAAAGTAAGCGTCAAATATTGCCCAGCTATTGGGATTGAGAGCAACGATGTAATCGTTTATTTTAGCCAGTACGGGTGAGCAGGTAATTGTCGGAATTGGTATTATGTCCAAACACAACAATGTGTCGAGTGTTGCTCGACAAGAACAACTTAGGTCAAGAGTATGAAAAAAAAAAATTTTACCCAAACAGAATATTTTTCTAAAAGTTTTAAAGATTTATCCTTGGTAGATAGCCAAATAAATAACATCGAGTTTGATGGGTGTCGTTTTGAAGGCTGTGATTTTAGTTATGCTTCGCTGCGAAATTGTCGTTTTATTGAGTGTCAATTTATACGCTGCAATTTGAGCTCGGTCAACTTAGGGTTTAGCCGTTTCAATGATGTTGAATTCATCGAAAGTAAATTAATTGGTATCAATTGGGGGAATGTAACTTGGCCCAACTTTGCGCTTAGTGCTCCAATTAGTTTTAAGCAGTGTATCCTTAATGACTGCTCCTTTATCGGTTTGTCACTTACTGAGTTAGTTATGGAGCACTGTAAAGCACACCATGTCGATCTAAGAGATTGTGATTTTAGCCATGCTATCTTCACCGATACCGATTTTAACCACGCTAGATTCGGTAATAGTAATTTAACCAATGCGGATTTTAGTGATGCGATCAATTACGATATCGACCTAATGAACAATCAAGTAAAGGGCGCCAAATTCTGTCGTTTCGAAGCTGTTAATTTACTAGAAAGTCTTGGCATTGAATTAATAGACTAGCACCTTTAATGTCTAATTTATTATAGGACAGGTACATTTATATCTTTGAATAAAATGTGATAGTTAAACTATTACCCCGTTTATTATTAGGTTTGGTGCTAGAGAGGCTTGTTCTGAACGAAATTGTTGGCGTTTCATAATAATTCTCTAATTGGCTGAGCCAAATAATAATTTTTTAGTCGACTAGGCAACCGTTATTGAAAATAACAGGTAAAGTGCTTTTGAGAGATGTTAAGACTTGTCAGCTGA
>JABSRS010000199.1 GCA_013214885.1 Gammaproteobacteria bacterium | reverse complement strand
GCTGGCAAGCAATCGCGGCTAAACCACAGCAAATGATTGATTTGGTTGAACCTGGGGATTTAATCGGTCCACTTGAGCAACAGGCTTCATTGGCCACTGGCGTAGTCGTTGGTACTAGCGTAGTTAGTGCTGGCGCTGATAAAGCCTGTGAGACATTAACCTCAAGCGGGGCATCAAGTAGCGTTGCCAGTATTAGTTTAGGCACCACTGCGACCATTTCAATTACTCAACCCAAGTATCGCGAGGCGTTTCGTTATTTGCCACCTTATCCGTCACTGGTTGAACAGCAATATATTAATGAAATTCAGCTTCAGCGCGGCTTTTGGCTGTTAAGTCACTTTATAGAACAATATGGCACAGCGGATCAGATTGAAGCTGAAAAACTTGGGATCAGTGTTGAAGCCCTAGTGTGTCGCCGCATCAGTGAAATACCTGCTGGCTCTGATGGTTTATTTGTCCAGCCTTTTTGGTCACCAGGGGTTATTTACCCAGGTCCTGAGGCGCGCGGCAGTATTGTTGGCTTTACGCCCAATCATCAGCGTAATCATCTCTATCGCGCGCTAATAGAAGGGATATTGTATAGCCTTAAAGAAGGTCTTGAACGGCTAAAACGGATCTCACCAGAGCCTATTTCATTAATTAGAATTAGCGGCGGTGGCTCGCAAAGTGATGTCGTGATGCAAATGGCCAGTGATATCTTTAATTTGCCCTGCGAAACTCTTCATACTCATGAAACATCTGGCCTAGGTGCTGCGATAGCAGTGGCTAAATGCACTGGCTATTACTCCAATATAGCCCAAGCAGCACAGGCCATGTCAAAGATTGGTCAGCGCTTTGAGCCGCAAGCCGACGCCGTGTTATATCAGCAGATATATCAGCAGCACAGCCGTTATATTTATCGGCATTTAAAACCGTTTTATCAAAAGTACGCTGGCGTATTTTCTCATTAATCAAATTTTTACAAGGGCGCTATTATGAAAGTTGCATTTATTGGTCTCGGAGTCATGGGATTCCCAATGGCTGGCTTTTTACAGCAACAAGGTCACCAGGTCTGTGTCTATAACCGCACCAGTGCCAAAGCCAAACAATGGCAACAACAATACCAAGGTGATGTTGCAAGTACGCCTAATGAAGCGGCTAAAGATGCCAGCATGGTCTTTACCTGCGTTGGTAATGATGATGATTTACGCAGTGTCGTACTTGGCGAGACTGGCGTGCTGGCGGGGATGTCAGCTGGGAGTATTTTAGTGGATCACACCACCGCTTCAGCAGATGTCGCACGTGAGTTATCAGCAATTTGTTTGGGTCAAGGCATAGATTTTCTCGATGCACCAGTGTCTGGCGGTCAAGCTGGGGCGGAAAACGGCGTGCTAACGATTATGATTGGCGGTGAGCAAGCCGTGTTCAATAAAGTACGTCCAGTGATTGATGCCTATGCCAAGTGCGCCGAGTTGATTGGTGGCGTTGGTAGTGGTCAGCTGGCTAAAATGGTTAATCAAATTTGTATTGCTGGTGTGGTTCAGGGGCTGGCGGAAGCGATTCATTTTGCAAAATGTGCCGATTTGGATGTTAACAAAGTGATTGATGTTATCTCTAAAGGAGCTGCGCAATCGTGGCAAATGGAAAATCGTCACCAAGCAATGATTGATAACAGTTATGAGTTTGGTTTTGCCGTGGACTGGATGCGCAAAGACTTAGCAATCACCCTTAACGAAGCTCGTCACAATAACGCTAAACTTCCAGTGACCGCACTAGTTGATCAGTTTTACGGCGAAGTGCAGGGGATTGGCGGTAGTCGCTGGGACACCTCTAGCCTGCACGCGAGACTAGAGACATTTAACACTAAATAGTAACGTTAGCAGCAAAATTGACCATGTAAAGTGGCAATTAGCGCGGCAACTTCTTTCGAGTCGAGCGAATAATAAATGGTTTGAGAATCGCGACGGGTTTTAACAAAACCTTCGCGGCGTAGCCACGCCAAATGCTGTGACAATGAAGATTGAGCCACAGGAATGATCTCATTGAGCTGGCTAACCGATAGTTCATTTTCTTGTAGTACGCAAAGAATCATTAACCGGTGATTATTAGCCATCGCTTTTAGTAAAGTAACCGCTTGGTCGACGTTAGCTTCTAGTTGTGTGAAGTCGATGGTCATCGTTATCCCTTTATTGTTTTTATATGGTGCTTACAAAGCACCATAATCTCAATACCATGTTATTACTAGTAAATCCTACTATGTAGGGTCTGATCGTTGCTTTTTTGTTAACAACTCGTTACTTGCACAACTTCGCGTTGATAATTTAGCCAGGTTTTAAAGCCTCCCGTCAAATTCACGGCATCGAAGTTAAGATTTTTTAGTAACCTAGTTGCAACATGTCCACGTAAGCCAACCTGACAAATAATCACTAGTTGTTGATCTTTTGGTAATTCATTAATCCGATCGCGCAGTTGATTTACTGGAATATTGATCGCGCCAGCAATGGTGCCAAACTTGGCAAGCTCGGCTGGGTTTCGAATGTCGATTAATGATTGATGCGGCGCGCCAAGGACTAACTCATCGGCATTTATAATTGGCATTGAGCCATTTTGCACATTAGTGGCGACAAAACCTGCTTGATTAATAATATCTTTGGCAGAGCCAAACGGCGGGGCATAACTGAGTTCTAAATGCTGCAATTGCTCAACCGTCATTCCTGCTCGTTGCGCGACACTTAAAATATCAATCCGTTTGTCGATGCCGTCTTTACCAACGGCCTGGGCGCCTAAAATGAGCGAACTGGTTGGGCAAAACATTAATTTAAGGCTGATTGGACAAGCACCTGGATAATAAGCCGCGTGGCTTGGGCCGTGTAAGTACACCTTGGTAAATGCTATCCCTTGTTTTTTGAGGGCTTTTTCACTTAATCCAACACTGGCAATCGCATAGTCAAATACCTTACAAATGGCGGTACCTTGGGTATCTTGATATTGGGCTGTTCCGCCAAGCATGTTTTCACCGGCAATGCGGCCTTGGCGATTAGCAGGACCAGCAAGCGGAATATGGGCAGGGCTTTGGCTCACAAAATGATTGGACTGTACGGCATCACCGACCGCATAAATATCACTGTCGCTGGTTTGCATTTGAGCATTGACTTTAATTGCGCCAGTTTCACCAAGCTCTAAGTGTGCCATGTCCGCTAAGCTGGTATTGGGACGTACACCCACTGCCATAATCAATAATTGACTGTTGATCGTGGTGCCACTGTCTAATGTTAGAAATAACTGATTATTATCCTGGACCACGGTTTGCAATGCTTGTTCTAAATATAAGGTAACCCCATGATCTTGAAGTTCTTGGGCTAATGGCTGGGCCATTTCAATATCGACACTGGGCATGACTTGGTTTGCCAGCTCAACCAGACTCACTTTAATGTTATTAGCCACTAATGCTTCGACCATTTCAAGGCCGATAAAACCACCACCGCACACAGTGGCGTTAGTGATGTTATTGGTTTTAATTAAGTTAATGATTCTGGTCATATCATCAAGGGTGCGCAGACTAAAGGTCAGATCGTTTTTAATCCCATTAATAGGTGGGATAAATGGTGCGGCGCCAGGGCTTAATAGTAATTTGTCATAACTTTCTTGATAAGTGATATCTTTAATATGATCTTTAACCGTGATGGTTTTGTTGGCTTTATCAATCGCAATTACTTCATTGTTGACCCTAACATCGACCTTAAAACGGGCATTAAAACTTTGCGGCGTTTGCAATAACAGCGCATCATAATCTTCAATGTCGCCGCTAATATGATAAGGAAAACCGCAGTTGGCAAAAGAGATGTGCTGATCTTTTTCGAACATGATGATGTCGGCATGCTCATCTAATCGACGCGCTCTTGCTGCTGCACTAGCACCGCCAGCAACGCCGCCAACAATTAATATTTTAGTCATAATGAAAAAGTCTTTAGTTATATTAGTTTTATACAATATAACTAAAGACTGGCCAGGAGAAAAGGTTTTTACCAACTTAATTGATTATTTGTGACGGTTAATTCCCGTTGTAGCGGCGGTGAACCATCAAATGACCACACCTCGACTAGATATTGCGTTTGCTGATTGAGCCCAATGAACGATTGAGAAAAGTGACCATTTATCAATGGGCCCGATACAACCCGACTCGCTGTTTTTGGGTAATAATCACCAGTGTCTAATAACTGGTATTGGCGATAAATGTTAATGACACTGCGCTGATCCTGGTATTGCTCAATGTTCAGATTGACCGTGACATCGCTCTTGGTGGTAAAACTAAAGTCTGGCGCAGCCACTAGCGTGTTGATATCTACCACGGGCTCGTCATTTTGGTCGACAGTTGGTGCGATTGGCGCCGCTGCCTCTGAGTCACCACCACCGCCACAACCGCTAAGCATAATAAATACCGATAAACACAATATTAAAATTAAAGTCTGCTTTTGTGAATATTTGTTATACATGACATCACCTCGCTAATAATTTTATTGAAATAAATGCTGACTAACGGCATGGTTTGATTGAAACCAGTCGGTGTTATTACTACCCTGTGATTCGACAAATTGTAGAAAGTTTGGATAAGCCTGTAATATCGTTTTACGCTCGCTTGGCCATTGCCATTGCTCGGTTATTTCTAGTGCCCAGGGTAGGTTGTTGATGGTCCTAAAATAACGATCACTAGTAGGGTCACTGGTATCATCGGCCAAGCCAAAAAAATCAGGGTTAAATTTGGCGGTCGGTGGATGATCCGCTAGATGAATTTCGAGTGTCCGACCAGGGTGTTCGCTAAAGCTTTCGCCATGATAAAGCCCTTCGGTGGCAAAGATAAATGGGTCGTACGGCGCAGCTGGAACACTGCTTAATGGCACGGAATTTATTAAAGGCACACTGACTTCAAAGTCGAACACTTGCGATTGTGTACAGCCAGGCTCGCTGCGATAATGAATACATACGCTTGTTACGTGCTTCCACAGATCCTGACTAATCACCACCACCGCATTAGGTTGGCCTGATTCGAGAATTGGATAAGTATCGGCTCCGTTTTCGCCGCTATATTGTTGTTTAATATTGTTATAGAGCAAGCGCACCGTTTGGGCGTTGACATTAGAGGTTGCAATATTGACCAGCTGCACCGCAAAGCCGTTATGGTGATAACCCCCTAATGCTTGGAGCTCTCCTTTGATATCAATGCGGATAACTTCGCCATCGCGGATCACCTCACTGGTGCGGTAATTTAAGACCACATCATTCATGTCATAATCTTCACTTTCGGGCCACTTGTCTTCGTAGGCTAACGTTACCCAGGTGTTTTCACTGGGATAATACCGATAGCTTAAATTAGCGTTAGCAATATTGATTGGGTGATCCTCAACTTCACCGCTGGTACTGCCGCCAAAATGAGCCAGGCCACTTTGTTGGCTAAAACGAAAGCGACTCCAACTGCTGCCAGGGCTTGCGCCTTCTGGAACGCGTAGTGACACGACATTCAAACCCGCGTCTAGGTCGACATCGACAATCGCTTGTTCATCTAAATCATCAAAATCACCATCTCGATTCCAGTCAAACCAGCCGCTTAATATACCGCTGCCTGAGGCATAAACACTCACTACAGCATCAAGACCTGTTTCAAGTGGGGTGACAAAATTGACGCCTTCTTCGTCATCAAAACTGTCACTATTTATTAAGCTTGTGTCATCGGACTCTGCACCAGAGTAACCATCATAGTCACCGTCTGGTGGGTTTAGCCCTAAATAAGTGGTGGGATCAATTAGATGTCTGGCGCCGTTATCGGCTAAAGTCGTGCCATAGCTTAATGGCGCATCACCAAAATCGATGGTCGAAGGAATGTCCTCGTCAATCAATGGTGCGCTAGCACAACGGGCACCATCGTTTTGACTAGAACTTGGACCATCGGCAAACTTAACGGCACTGACATCTAACGCGCTTAAATAAGCCTCTGAGCTGCTTGGGCTAAGGCTCGATAAATCAATGCGATATATCTGACCATCTTGGTTGCGCGACAGGTAAAAATAGCCATTAACATCAAAATACATCGCGCCGAAGGTACCTGTTTCACCCGTATTGCCCATCGCAAATGCTACACCATTTTGCGGGTTAAACTGATATAACACGCCCGTAGAGTTATCAACGCCATACAGCCTATTGTCATTGGGATGAAAGGCAAAATCGGTTAAGCCCACGGTTGCAGTCGTGGTGATTAATTCGGCGGTTAGCTGCGCGCTGGGATTTTGATCGAGCGGGCTTAAATCAACCTTATAAAAGCCAGTATTGGTACGGTATAAGTAATAAACATGGTTGGCGACGTCACCAACATAAAATGAGGTGCTAGGGGGTAAGCCACTGAGATTAAGGGTTTCAACTTTAAAATCACTGCCCATTCTGGAAAATTTTAATTGGGTGGTATTGAAACCATATAAATAGCGGTCTTGTTGATCAAAGCCAAGTCCATTGATGTTGGCACTGATCCCAGGATCATCCTGCAGCAGAGAGTAATTGCCCGTGACTAAATTAATCCCATAAGTTGAAACAGGATTGCCCTGAAACAAAAAGGCATTACTCGGGCAGTTCGTAAACGGGGCAGCAACGGCCA
>JABSRS010000020.1 GCA_013214885.1 Gammaproteobacteria bacterium | reverse complement strand
GCCAAACTGGCTAATTATCTGTATCATCTTGGTAGAAAGATCGCTATAGAGTTCGTAATTAGAGCTGCGAACAATCACGCCAGCTTGTTCGCATTGCTGTTTAACCTTGAAATAAGCCGCAAACTTTGCAATGCCAAGGTTTTTTGCTTGACGGTTAATGGCGCAAATACAGCCGTCATTATTGGTTAAGACTATGGTTGGTTTACCGCGGATACTGGGATCAAACACTGCCTCACAGCTAGTATAGAAACTGTTGGCGTCAATTAGTGCAAACATGGCTAAATCTACTGGCGCGGTGACAGCGAATTGAGCGGATTACCACCCCTTCAATTAAAAAACTGTCGCCTTCACTAATTTGAATTGGCGGATAGTTATCAGCGGCTGAAATTAACTGGCGCTGTTTGGCATCAAATAGCTTGCAGCTAAAGTTACCGTTGTAAGTTGCGACCACCACATCCATGTGGCGGGGTTGTTCGGCGCGATCAACAATTAAAATATCACCATGATAAATACCCACTTTATTCATTGAATCACCATTGGCCACCCCGAGAAAGGTCGCACTAGGGTGCTCAATGAGTAGCTCATCAAGACTTAAACCTAGCTGAGTGTATTCGGCCGCAGGGGACTCAAAACCTGTAATACCTGCTTCAATGAGAATAGGGGTGACAATCATTATTAAGACCACTGGTTGTTCGTACAGTGTTATAATAATGTATTTAGGATTGGCAATGCAACAACTAAAATTAACTCAAGCGTGTTAAGCGCAAATATCGCTGTAAAGTTGATCGGCTAGCTGTTGTAACACATCTGTTTTTGGGTAGGTGTGGGCAAAAGTTCTTAGGCCATAAATTCCCATCACAAAAAATCGTGCCAAATGGTCACTATCTCTGGTGGTGGTTAGTTCATGTTGTATTTTTGCTTGCTCAAGTTTTTCGGCTAATGCTTGTTGCCAAGCTTGCAGATTATGAGCGATAATTTGTTGTATTTCTTCATCTTGCTCTGATATTTCACTAAGCGCCTTGGTCAACAGACAGGCTTGAGGCGCATCACAATTTAAACAGCCTTGGACAATGTCATTTAAATAATTTTTGAGCGATATCATTACTGGCTGGGAGGATGGAAAAAACGCCTGAAACTCACCACTTCTGTCGAGTCGGTACTGCTCGAGTGCAGCGATGAGTAAGCCGCGTTTATTGTCAAAGGCACAATAAATCGAACCAGGATGTAGACCCGTCACTTTTTTCAAATCTTGCATGCTCGTTTTGCCATAACCCTTATACATAAAGGCTTTCATGGCGGCACGGAGCACTTGCTCGCGATCAAATTGGGCATTGGTCATAACTAGTTTTCATTACTCGATTGAAATTAACTCCATTGTACTTAAGTTTGAACGGTTATTCAAAATAAAGCTTGAATGATCATTCAAATGAATATATCTTGAACGGACATTCAAGGTGGGGACAAGTCATGACAGATAATTTATTTCAATCGTATGCATTAAATTCGACGATTAAGCTGAAAAACAAAATTTTAATGGCACCGCTTACTCGTTGCATGGCCGATGCTGATTTGGTACCAACGGCTGCGATTGCTCAATATTATGGTCGCCGCGCCGATGCTGGTTTAATCATCTCGGAAGCAATCATTATTCGCCCCGACGGTCAGGGTTATCCAAATACTCCTGGCTTATTTAGCAGTGCACAAATTAATGGTTGGAAAAAAGTAACAGCGGCAGTTCACGATAACGGTGGCAAAATTTTTGCTCAGTTATGGCACACTGGCCGGGTTGCTCATCCGCACTTTTTTGGTGGCGGTGATGTGCTAGCACCATCGGCATTGGCTGTTGAGGGTAATGTACCCCGCATGCGCGAGTTGACTTATCAGGTGCCAAAAGCAGTCACCGTGCAAGACATTAATTTATTAGTTAAAGATTATGCCCAAGCCGCGGCTAATGCGATTGAGGCTGGTTTCGACGGCGTTGAAATTCACGGTGCCAATGGTTATTTAATTGACCAATTTTTGCATTTTGATTCGAACCTGCGCGATGATCAATACGGTGGCACGGCGCAAAATATGGCCCGTTTCCCACTGGCAGTCGTTGACGTTATTGTGGCGCGCATTGGTAACGAGCGCACCGCACTTAGAGTTAGCCCTGGTGCTTACTTTAATATGGCGGGTGATAAGCGCGATCGCGAAGTCTTTGATTACTTACTGCCGCAACTTGAGCAACGTGATTTGGCCTTTTTACATATTGGTATTTTTGATGATGCGATGGAGTTTGATTACTTAGGCGGTAATGCCTCGAGTTATGTCCGTAGTATTTATCAAAAAACCTTAGTCGGTGTCGGCGGTTTCAGCCCACAAACAGCCAGTGTCGCGATTGCAGCAAGTAAATTTGATTTAGTTGCAATTGGCCGTCCATTTATTTCTAATCCTGATTATGTCGCTAAAGTCCGCGATAATGCACCGTTAGTTGACTACTCTGACGAGATGTTATTGAGTTTAGTGTAAATACTCTTTCGCGTTAGTAAGACAAAAAGCCTCAACTTGACTGCAAGTTGAGGCTTTTTTAATAGACTAATGTCTTGTGCGCAATTAGGGCACAATCATTTAGGATGGAAACATAAACTGATTAATAAACCGTATCACAAGAGTCACAATAAGCAGCACAACCCCGATGCGGTAAATTTTAAATTCGGCCAAGGAAAAACCGTCTTTTAATTGATTGACCATGACGCGGATTATACTTTGATAATCGCCAGTGCGTTTGGTGTATTTAACTAAAGCGACAATTACTAACGTTAAACCAGTAAATAGCAGTGCGGACTCAACAAGCCCTAAAATTTTCATCATCATATAATGTCTCTAATTATTATTTTTTTGTGAATTTTGACCCTAATACTATAACTAATTTATCGTTTGATGAAACCGCGACTAAAGTTTTATGGAAAAAAGTTTTATGGACAAAAACAAGGAACAGCAATGGGTGAAGATATTGAAATTACGGAAATTAAGCAATTTCTCGCTGAAATAGTCCCCTTTAATAGCCTCAGTGAGAATGCGTTATCAAAAGCAGCCAGAGGGATTCGGATTAGTTATTTCTCATCGCAATCGGGACATGTTGAAATTGATTATGATAATCCCCAGCTGTATTTGGTTCGCACGGGCGGGTTTGAAGTACGAGATAAACAAGGTAATTTGCTTGACCGTTTAGGTGAGGGTGAGTGCTTTGGGTACCCGTCGTTATTAACAGGGCAAAATGTTAATAATAAAGTCACGGTATTGGAAGATGGCTTAGTTTATTTACTCGACCTAGAATTGTTTAAAAATTTGCGGGATGATTCTGCTGAATTTGACCGCTTTTTCAACCGTGCTCATGCCAAGCGAATGAAACGTTTTAGCGAGCCAAGCTCCCAAGATCAAGCGATCACCCAAACGGTTGGTTCTTTATTAAAAAATCATCAGGTTATTAGTACATCACCACAAACCAGTATTGAACAGGCTGCTCAGCTAATGGATCAGCACCGTGTTTCGTCGCTTATTATTACCGAGTCGGACCAGCTGGTGGGCATTTTAACCGATCGTGATATCCGAAGTCGGGTTATTGCCGCTGGTCTTGACGGTAAGGTGTTGGTGAATGATGTCATGACGGTTAATCCAAGTTGTGTCGATCGCCAAGCGTTATTGTTTGAAGCGTCGATGTTAATGAGTACCCACAACATTCACCATTTACCAGTCATTGAAGATGAAAAAGTGGTTGGGATGATCACCACGACTGACTTAGTCCGAGCACAAAACAATCAGCCAATATTTCTGATTGGTGAAATTAATCGCCAGCAGCATCTCGATGGCTTAATCGAGCTAAGCAAAAAAATTCCAGGGTTGCTCCATAGTTTAATTTTGTCGGACGCGCGGGCTGATGAAATTGGTCGGGTGTTAACCTTGCTATCTGACTCATTAACGCGGCGCTTGTTAACGTTAGGCGAAACGCTGTATGGCGAGCCGCCATTTGCTTATAGCTGGATAGTATTTGGTTCGTCTGGGCGGATGGATCAAACCGCAGGGTCGGATCAAGACAATGGGATGATTTTGGCACAGCAACCAACGGATGAACAAGATCTGTATTTTAAAAAATTAGCGCAATATGTTTGTTATGGTCTTGATGCCTGTGGTTATATTTATTGTCCTGGTGAAATCATGGCGCAGACCGATAAGTGGCGGGTATCGATTAGTGCATGGCAAAAGTATTTTGACCGCTGGATTAATTCGCCCGATCCACAAGCGTTATTACATACCGCGATATTTTTCGATATGCGAAATGTCGTTGGTAGCTCCGAGCTGTTTGAACAGCTGCAACAACGTGTATTAACCAAAACCAAAGGTAATCAGATCTTTGTGGCTGCGATGGCTGGTAATGCGGTGGCCAGTAAACCGCCACTAGGATTTTTTGGTAAATTTGTGCTTGAGCGTGATGGTGAAGAAAACAAAGTGTTGGATTTAAAGCACCGCGGGGTGGCACTAATTAATGATATTGCACGAATTTATGCCCTAGCCGAGGGTCTTAAAGAAGTAAATACCAGCGCGCGGCTTGAGCAACTACTTGATCGTAAAATTCTCAGTAATAAAGATGTTAAAAACCTTAAAGACGCCCATGAGTTTATTGCTCACATGCGACTTAAAAACCAAGGTGCTCAAGTTAAATCAGGCAAACCAGCAACTAATTACTTAAGACCAGGTGATATTTCGGCCTTGCTGCGTCATCAGTTAAAAGATGCATTTGAAGCGGTTAACAGTGCCCAAAATGGGCTTAAAATGAGATTTACTCGAGGGATGTTTTGAGCACTAATTTAACTATCGCCCGCTTAAATCGTTATATTTTAGGGCTAAAAGCCAAAGAGGCGGCTCCCAAACTGTTTATTAGCCAAGGCTGTGACTTGTCACGACATTATCGCCAAGTCGAAATGCTGAGCGTCGACTTGGAGATGACGGGTCTAAATCCAAGAAAGAATGAAGTGATTAGCATGGGTTGGGTACCAATCATTAATGGTGAAATTGTCTTAAGTCAGGCGAGGCAGCTAATGATAAAGCCTGAACGAGGGGTTGGTGATAGCGCGGTTATTCACGGTATCCACGACCGAGACTTGGCAGACGCATTAGCGCTTGATGTCGCGGTTGAGGAGCTAATGCTAGCGATGCAAGGGCGAGTGCTGGTGGCTCATCATGGCGCGCTAGATATTGCTTTTTTGCAACAAGCGGCGCAAAAAATATATGGTCATAAGCTGCCGTTTGATTTAGTCGACACCTTACTGCTTGAAGCCAAAAGACTCCATCGTCAAGGTCAGCATTATAATAAACAGCAATTGCGGCTATACGCGTGCTGTGCTCGTTATGGCTTACCGCCAATGGCTGCCCATAATGCACTGTCGGATGCGGTAGCAACGGCGCAGCTTTTATTGGCACAAGCTGCGGCAATTGGTGGCACAAGTGTGTTAAGTGTCAAAGACTTAATGAAATATAGCCACTAACATCAATTTACTCCCTTGGCTGCTTATGCTTAAATAGCGGAGTTTTATTCCATGGTGGAATAAAACCAACTCGCATCGATGATTAATCACTTGTGCTGGTTAAAATAGTTGACGATTACGTTGTTTTCAATCCCAATAGCCAGCTATTGGTCAATCAAACGCCTTACCGTCATCAATTTTTTCTGCCCACAACTTGAGCAATAAACAGATGCGGATTGGTATAATCGCTTACCTTGCTGAAAGAAGACAATAACAATGAAAAAAATACTTTCTATCTCGTTGCTAGCACTAGCAGCGAGCGCAGTTGCTGACGAAGGGCAGTGGCAACCTCACCAAATTAAAAACCTCCAGCATGAATTTGACCGCGTTGGCATTGAGCTTTCAGCCGAGCAAGTGTCATCACTTGACCAATATCCGATGAATGCCGTCGTTGGTTTAGGTGGCTGTTCGGCATCATTTGTGTCAAATAAAGGACTCGTGATAACTAACCATCACTGTGCTTATGGCGCAATTGCCAATAACTCTACCCCACAGAATAACCTGATTAAAAAAGGTTTCATGGCACCTACTCAGGCGGATGAACTTCCTGGTGGACCGCAGCAACGTGTTTATATCACCGAGCAAGTGACTGATGTTACCGCAACTATTATTAAAGATTTAGGCGAGCTAAGCGGTAAAGCGCGTTATGACAAGATTCAAGATCATCGCAAAGTAGTCATTGCACAATGTGAGTCAGATCCAGCATACCGTTGTTCGGTTAGTGCATACCATCACGGGATGGAATATTTCTTAACCAAGCAATTAATGATTAAAGATGTTCGCTTGGTCTATGCACCATCTGATGCGGTCGGTAACTTTGGCGGCGACATTGACAATTTTGAATATCCGCGCCACGTTGCAGATTTTACCTTTATCCGTGCCTATGTCGGTAAAGATGGCAAGCCAGCCAATTATTCGAAAGATAATGTCCCTTATCAACCTAAGTCATTTTTAAAAGTAAATGCTAGCGGGATTAAAAAGGGCGATGGCATTTTATTAGCAGGTTACCCAGGGCGTACCAGTCGTTATAAATTAGCCACAGAAATTGATTTTGCGGGAAAGTGGAACTATCCAGCGCAAGTCGATATGTACACCAAAACACTCGAAGCAATTGCTGGCGCAACGGCAGGCAATCCAGCGCTTGAAGTAAAGTATTCATCGACGGTTAAAAGCATTAACAATCGGATGAAAAAGCGCAAAGGCTTAATTGACGGCTTTAAAGCAACCGACATTCATGGAATTAAAATCGAGCAAGAGCAAGCACTATTAGCTTGGATCGCTCAAGATGCCGCCCGCAGTGATTTATCGTCGGCTCATCAGGAACTAACGCAGTTATTAGCGATTAGCCAAAGTAATGCCAAACGTGATTTCTACTTCTATTATGCTAAAAACTCTGGTCTGCTTAATGCCGCATCACGGTTGTATCGCCTAGCTAAAGAAAACGAAAAGCCCAATAGCGAACGTGAAATTGGTTATCAAGCGCGTGATATTAATCGCATTGAATCACGGCTTAAGCGGATGAAAACCCGCTTTGCAGCATCTGTGGATCAAAAAGTTTGGGCGTTGGAACTTAGTGAATATTTAGCCCAAGGCAGCGCAGTTGAAGTGGCAGAGTTTAACCAAGCGTTAGGACTAACGAGCGGTTTAAGCCAGCAACAAGTTGAACAATTAATTACGCCACTTTATCAGCAAACCCAATTAACTGATTTTGACACCCGCTTAAGCTGGGTTGGCAAATCAGTGGCGCAGTTTGAGCAATCAGACGATGCCTTTATTAAACTGGCGATTGCGCTTTATAACGTCAATATCAAGTTTGAAAACGAGCGCAAAGAAATGTCAGGCCAGCTGGCTCAAGTGCGTCCACAGTACATGAAAGCAATCATTGCCTTTAACAAAAGTCAAAACAAACCAGTATATCCAGACGCCAACAGCACGCTGCGGATCTCGTTTGGCACAGTTGATGGTTATCCAGCTAAAGATGGCGTGTACAAGACACCATTTACGACGCTGGAAGGCTTAGCGGCTAAAGTAACTGGGCACGAACCTTTTACTGCACCGCAAAAATTGTTAACAGCGATTAAAGCCCGTGACTATGGCACATACGAGCAAGCAACACTTGAGCGAGCGCCATATGCACCGTGGCATTGTAAGTTATTTACTTGCCCTAAAGTCGAGCTAGCACCATTTAACTCGGTACCAGTTAACTTTTTATCGAGTGCTGATACTACGGGTGGTAACTCTGGCTCACCAGTAATGAACGGTAAGGGTGAATTAGTTGGACTTAACTTCGACTCAACCTATGAATCAATTACCAAAGACTGGTACTTTAACCAACGCATTACCCGCGCAATTCATGTCGATATTCGCTATATTTTATGGCTAATGGAACATGTCGATGGTGCAGGGCATTTAATCAAAGAAATGGATGTGGTGAAGTAAAATAATCACAAGTAGCTACGGTTCACTTGATGGTGAGCCGTTAGCACTCAGGGCACAATTTAGGAAACAGTTTTGAATAAATTATATCTACTTTTACCATTAACATTTTTTGTTATTTCGTGCGCTTCAACCACTAAAATTGAAGAAGCTAAAATAGATTATCTAGATTTGTCGAGTAAAGAGAATGCTGAGCTCGTTGAAAATTATTGGAGTGTCGTCAAACGATTTCCGCCAAAATATCCAATATCAGCTGCTAAAAATGGCATATCAGGCTGTGCTGATCTGATCGTCGGTATTGACAAAAATGGCAACGCTAGCGGCTATAAAGTCCGTTCGTCTTACCCGCAAGGGATATTTGATAACAACGCTGCTGCTGCTTTAAATAAGTGGAAGTGGCAAGCGACAGCTAAAAACGCCGAAAAACAACCAGTGTTAACTTCAATTAAACTGTACTTTACACTGACTAAAAAACCGACTGCCCCCCGAGTGTTTTTCAAACAAAATTACTGAGCGATTTTTACGCGCATTCTGCTCTTAGCAACCATTGTTTCGTGCAAAGTGGCAATGGCAGCTTTTGCTTCGTCTTCATCAGCCATTTCAATAAACGCAAAGCCCTTTGACTTACCTGATTGTGCGTCTAACACTAAGTTACATTCAGTAACTGAGCCATGAGTTGCAAACAACGTACTGATATCTTGTTCAGTGAGTGAACGTGAAATATTTCGAACTAAAAGTTTCATAATGAGCCATGTGGTAGATTATTGCAGCGGGCAATTATCTCATATATTCAAGATAGACCAAGCGATATTATTTATTTAAGCTAAATAATTGATATTGAGAAATAACTATATACGAGTCATTATGTTGGCATTTATAACCGCGTGTCGTCGTTGCAACAACTTGAGATTGTAAATAAAACGTCACTAATAACGACAGTACTTATCAAGTAAACTGAGTTGCTTAGCAGATCCTAAGCCTAAAATGACGCGTAACACGGGATCTAAAGTTCCCGTGTTTTGCATATCAAATCCTCAATGAATAGTTCTGTCACATAGGGAATTGGTATAAGTTGTTAATCATGTACCAATGTTGCCATTATCCTGCTTGATGAATCTTGCGCTGGTGGAGCGGTGATTGCGGTTAAAAATTCGACTAATGCGTCAGTTTCAGCAGCGGTTAAATTTAGTGGCTTTAATAATGTTGACTGCTTTGGTGCCATTAGATCACTAGCATCGTAGGTATTACGGGGGCCACCCATGTTATATAGGCTAATAATGCCACGCATATTGCTAAATAAGCCATTGTGCATCCACGGCTTATTGTTCATCACGCCGCGCAGACTCGGAGTTTTAAATTTACCAACATCGTCATTGTTATTCGTGGCGAGATAACGGCCTAAATCTTGATAAGAACGTTGATAATAGGTGAGACCGATATTGTGAAATTCATTGTCACTCATTAACGCGCCATTGTGGCAGTTTAGACAGCGGGCTTTAGTGCGATACAGATGCAATCCCCATAAAGCTTGATCACTAAATTGACGGTTAAAAATAAGCTTACGCCGTGACTGAGTTTGACTTGGCGCTAATAAAAACCGATCGAAACTCGATAGTCTAGAAATAATAGTACGTTCGTAGGTCGCAATAGCCTTTGCGATGTTATCGGCGTTAACCGCTTGCTGTTTGGTCGACCCAAATACTTGGCTAAATAACCTCGGGTAATCGGGATCCTTATTAAGTCGAATGACTAACTCGTTGAGGGTGAAATTCATCTCAATTGGATTAGTGATTGGCATTAAAGCCTGCTGTTCTAATGATGACGCGCGGCCATCCCAAAATAGCTGATGGTAGTAGCCACTATTTTCTATTGAAGGTGCATTGCGATTGCCAGTTTGGCGATCATGACCAAACGAAAATTGTCGGCCATCCCCCCAGCCTAAATCGCTATCGTGACAACTGGCACAGGCAATTTGTTTAGAGCGAGATAATTTAGGGTCAAAAAATAATTTCTTGCCCAATGCTACTTTGTTATGAGTTAGCGGGTTATCTGGTGGAAACGAGGGTAGTGGTAATAGCCCGAGTTCTTGCAGCGTGACATCGTGATCCAATGTTGCTTTAGGCCATTGCGCTGGTGGCTTTAGATATTGCTGGCGCAGCGCGCTAAAATCAGGAGTAACGGTTTGTGCACTGGCTGCTGTGCTTACGCACAACAGCATGCTTACGGCGAACATTTTGAACATTATTTAACGATAATAGTTTGTTTAGTTGCATCAACATTGGCTAAATATTGGGCTTCTTTACGCTGTTGTTCGGTGCGTAATGGCAAGCAAATAGCGGTTTTATTGTTGACGGCTACCGTCAGTTGTTTTTCAAATATTTGAGCGCGCTTTAACCAAAAGTGATCTCCAATGTCTTGCTGGGGATCGTAACAAAGTTGACTAATTAATGCGGCTGTTGCGAGTAAGGTGGTGCTCATATTATATATTCCTTGGTAAATGATTAATAAAGTTTAATGATTAATGTTGATAACTAATGCCTAACCAAAATCGGCGGCCTAGTTCGCTACCATTGCCTAGAGGACCAATTTGGTAGCTACGTTGATTTAAAATATTTTGGCCTTCAAAACTCAACACGATCCGATCTTGTGGCGTAACGTCCCAATTATATTTGAGACTGCCATTAAGTTGCCAATAACTAGGGCGGTCATATTTTGCATATAGTGGGTAAGATTTTTCGCTTATTTTACAACCATCACAGGTGCTGGTTTCGAGTTTGGCTGCTAGCATTAATCCGGTCGCATAAACAGCTTCTTGGCCAGAGACATAGCGGGCTTGCAATGAAATTTGCCATTGCGCAACATCGATACCCCAGCTAGCATTAGCGATATAGGGACGATTATAGTCTTGGCTTTCTAGTGCCAGATCATGGCGACTAATAAGTTCTGATTTAGTCTTCGGTTCTAATTGATTGATTCGTTTATTATAAACAAGCTCTTCATATTGAAAGAAAACAAGATCTGAATCATCGGAATTTTCGGTGCCGGCGTAAGTTTGCTGCTTATTTTCATCATAGCTAACTAGCCGATCGAAGCTAGCTTGGTCGACCGTATTAGATGCTTTTGAAAAGTTAAGTTCAATATGTTGTTGGTCAAATTTGGCCATCCATGACAGGCTATAACGTTGGTAGTGACTACTACCAGCGTTGGTACCAGTGAGTATCGCCTGACCATCATCGTTATAGCTTTTAGTACGATTAACAGCCTGTTTATTATAGCGATTTAGCCATTTCGCCTCTAAGGTGCCACCGAGTAATTGATAACGATAGGCGAGACTAAACTCATCACTGTAAGGCGTTTTAGTCTCGGTAAAACGATATAAATATCCGGTCGAGGTTAATTCTGCTTGCCATGATTGCGGTTGATTAAGATAACTATGTCGCACCTCTTGATGCATCGGCGTCATTGCTTGATTTAACTTATAATGGGTTAAGTCGGCTTGATAATAACGATTAAAGCCCGTGGTGATTTGATGGCGTTGATCGTCAAATACATCGAGGCTCATCCTAAATCTTGGCGCAATATTATGTTGCTCAAAAAAATCATTATAATCATAGCGTACTCCCGCCACGACGTTTAATTGTGCGTAATCTAATGACAACTCGCCATAGAGAGCCAGGTTGTTGACAGTGACGCTAACATTGCTTTTAGGCGCGAGTTGTCGGGTTGTAAAAAATTGGCCAGCTTGAATGACATTAGCGTCATAAATGAGCATATCGTCGCCATTACTATAGTCGATTGGTCGACCAAGCTGCTGCTCTAATTCACTTACTGGTTGTTTAAACTGGGTTTCAATACAGTCAAAGGTATAACTACCACAATTGATGCCTGGTTTCGGAAACGCCCCATTATAAAGAATCGAATCGGTTAAGCGGTTGAACTGTTGCTGCTGCTGGCTTATTTCAACCCCAAGATTAAGCAGCGACTGAGCACCCAATATCGTTGGCATTATTAGATTAAGATCGCTGCTTAAATTAACCGTTTGTTGAATCTTATCGATATCACCATAGCCACCTTCGAGACTAATGATACTGTTGTTGTAATTTCCCCATGGCTTGCCATTAATGTTGTCCCATGTAAACCAATAATTAGGCGAGGTTTTCGAGTTTTCACTGCGGTTAAACCCAATTTTTGTGGTGATGTCCCCCCAGTTATCGTCATGGATCCATTGTCCACTGACACTGTAACCACCGCCTTTAATATTAAAATCACTATTTTTGGCGTTAGCATCAAAATACTCACCTTGATAAGGGGCATAATAAGCGTTCAGAGTGATTTCGTCATTAATAGTCACATTGTAATGATACTTTAGCAGCATGTTGCCGTTAGTTTGCTGTTGATTTTTAGCCGTTCCTAACTGATCGCGTATTTCTTCAGATTTCAACCATTGAAATTGTGCCACCAAACCACTATCCGCGGATAATGGTGTTGTTAGATATAAATTAAGGCTTTGTTTATTAAATTGTGGGATCACCACCTCACGACTTGCCGTTTGTGATGGTCCTTTAATCACATGAAACTGCGTCCAGTCCGTGGCGGTTTGGCGATAAGTGATGCCGAAAGTCGGTTTATCTGTCGCCTTGGTCGTGTGAACATTGACTAAGCCACCAGAAAACTGACCGTATTTTGCCGGAATATTACTGTCATAAACCTCAATACTGTCGAGCAAGTCAAGATTAACGAAAGTAGATTGGCTATGGCCAGTGACATCTTGCAATAGATTACGATCAGCTTCGGCATTACCGGTGCTCAAACGCGAATTATTGTTGACACCATCAATATTATAAGATGATTGATGACCCTGAGCACCAGACAAAGAGACTTCACTGGGCTTAATATTGCTCACGTTACTGCTATTAAGCGCACTTTCACCATATTGGACGCCGGGCAAAATACCTAAAATGTCGTTTAAATTACCATTGCCAAAACGGTAATCTTTAATCAAATCATTATCGAGGGTATAACTGCCTTCGGCATTACGACTCATCGGATTTAACCGCCGCCCCTTAACTTCAATTACTTCAAGGTAAGAATGCTGTTCTTTAGCCGGTTTAGCCGTTTTTTTGGCGCGTTTTTCAACTGCCTTGACGCAGTCATCATCCTGACATTTATCGTTATTTCCATGTGCTTGCGCACTGATAACGGCAAGCAAGATGCTTACCGTTATCGCTGTTAGCTTAATGTGCATTACTGGCGTTTAGCGTCTAATGGGAAGGCATCTGTTTCGTCATTAACACCATCATTATCGCTATCGGGATCCAACACTAAACCTGATTGCGTAATCATTTGCTCGGTCGCAAATGGGGCAAAGAAGTTTGGCATGCCGTCACCATCAGTATCAACGCTGGCAATGATAGTACTAGGGAAGTCATCAGTTACGGCCAATCGTTTGGCAATATTAGCTTCAATTGAGGCTTTTTCAACATCGCCCAATGCAGGATCTTTACTGATCTGCGTTGCACGTTCAAAGTTACCAAGATCAATAAATAAAGCTGCGAAGTTTGGATATTCTTCATTTTTAATGAGGTCAGAACGATCCGCTAATAGTGTCATTACTTGTTCAAATAACCCGGCTATATTAGTGGTAGCAGTGGTCTTTATTACAGCAGCATTAACAATGTTGAGCTGCTGTTGGTCAATTAAATCGAGTTTATTACTATAACTAGAAGAGTTGCGTCGAGAATTATAGAAATAGCGGGTTGCATTTCCTTGTGCTGCCGCCGTTGCCGATGTTTCTATCGCAACAATCTCGGTGATCGCGCGATCATAATATCCTTGACTTAGAATAAATTCACCACCTTGTGCAAGTTCACGCCCTAATTGACTAAGTAACTGTATTTTTTTAATTACAGTGATATCTGTTGCTTGCGCTAGGCTTACTTCCGCGGTTGCAAGTAGGGTTTTTAGCTCGCTTACCATCTCTAGATCTGCAAGTAAATGAGCGGTTTCGGCGACGGCTTGAATGCTGTCAGAATTACTCGATAATATTACGCCATTGGTATCAACCATTTCGGTGCTGTAATGCTCCACGACCAAGTCATAACATATTTTTGCAGATGATTTAGCTTGAGCTAAATAATCTGAATCTGGCATCTCACTTGCCATTTCCTGAAATAAGCTGGCTACGCGGTTACATCCTGAATCGCCTGAGACAAAAGAATATGAACTACGATTTTGGGCGAAGTACTCATCACTTTGAACTAACGCTAGGCCTTCATCGAGAATCAGTTTGGCTGCTGAATAACGCTTTTGCGCCACTAAGAGCTCTGCTGCACCAGAATTACTATTGTTGTAAGCAATAATATCGGTGAAATATTGCCGTAAATCCTCATCGTTTTTAACTGATTGAGCTAATTCTAACGCTGCTTGATCGGATGTACTGACAGCTAATTGCGCTATCATACGTTCCTCTTCAGCACTGGCGATAATACTGTCTTTGACATAATCAAACCATAAACTGCCTTTGGCGATATCTGTTAGTGGCGCAGATTCGGCGTTTGGATAGAGGGTAATATAAAAGCCAGCAAAATCAGGTGCTGTCCAGACGAACTCATTTTTAGTATTATCAGCGTATTGGTCGGCAGCCACTGAAAAATCGGTGTCATAATCAACATAGCCATAAAGTGCTAACGCCATGGCTAAGGTCTGTTTAGCCAAATCAATTTCATTGAGCTGATAAAATTGTTTGATCAGGTACTCATAGCCAATGAGTGTTGTGCTAGAAAAAATGACGCCGTTACGATTGGTGCTATAACCTATTTTGGGGATTAAACGCAACGAGCGCTTGGCTAATGCTATGGCATGTAAGCGGTCGTCTTCAACACCAGTATTTTGCCAATGAGCAACAGCGCTTTTAACTATACGATCGTAGCCAAAGAATAGGCGTTGTGATTCAGTGCCTTCTGGCAGGGTATTCATCAATAAATCAAGCAAACTATAGGTTTGCGCCTGTGCTTGTTGATCGCCCATTTTATGATAAACGTCACTAACGTCAATCATAAACTGAGCGTCAAGAGTCGCAATACCATTGGTCGCTAGTACTTCGTTATAAAGGTTTTGCGCCTGGACTAAGTAATCCTTGGCGATAACATTATTGCCAAGACGAACATTGGCATAGGCTGCACTGAGCATGGCGCGAGCACGCGTTTCTTGATCGACAATTGACTGTGGCGTCAGTAATTTTTCAACTTTATTACTAAAACCTGCGAGCGCGTAACCACGTGCTAAACTGCTGTATACATTAGACTTAACTTGATCATTTTGCAGCGTGTCGGTAATGGTTTGTGCTTGCTGTAAACGTGATTGATCTGACGCGTAATAATAATAGGCGCGATCGATATTAGACGCAATCGATGCTCTAATGGTGATAGTTTTAGTGACGAGTTCAGCAGTGCCATCAGAAACACCAACAGTGAAAATGTCTTTGGTTTCTTGCAGTTTTGTCACGATATAGGTGATTGCACCAGTATTTTGGTCAATGGTTAATGTACCGTTACTCGGTGCTTGCTCGATGGTGTAGGTTAAGGTGTCATTATCGGCATCTGTTGCCTGGACCATGCCTTGTTTCGTTTCGCCACCAGAGACTAAAATATTGTCCATTGCAATAACAGGTGCGTCATTAACGGCACTAACATTGATTGAAATCTGTTGAGTAGTGCGCCCCGTTGCATCAGCAGCCGCTATGCTAAAGGTGTCTGTGCCATAAAAGTTAGGGTTGGGGGTGTAAGTTAGCGCACCAGTGCTAGCATCAATAACCACTTGACCATTGGCGGCGGCATTGGCCAATGAATAAGTAATTGTATCGCCATCTTGATCTGTAGCGGTGAATTTTTGCGATAACACGGCATCTTCAGCAACAGATAACGTGATTGCAGACTGGGTAAATTGGGGCAAGTTATTACTACTTGAGCTACCACCACATGCAGTTAGCAAGGCAAGTGACAGCGTGGTCAATACAATATTCTTTTTCATCTAATAGTCATCCTGATTAATTTCGCAGGATCTTAATGCGAACGATTTGTGTTTGCAATGATTATTTGTTATTTATGAGAATTAGCCCAAAAAAACATCGATTTGAAAGCCTGGGGGGATCGGTGAGTGGATATTACCTAGTCAGTGGTACGATTGAACATCAATTGCTTAGCAGCTTCAAGCTACAACAAAGTAATAGTTTTTAGGCTTGCTAGGTTGATGATGGTAATGCAATTTTTACCCTAAATCGCATTAAAAAGCCCCGAACAGTGTCGAGGCTCTATGACTAAAAATTGGCACAAATTTTAATGCAAAGCAGCTCGGTATGGCAGACCTTGACATATTTTTGCTTCGGCAATTAATAGCTCTTCAAGGCGAATATCAACTTCAGCTTTGTCAAAATACTCATAAGCTAGCTCAACAAATAAGTCTTTATGCTTGGCTTCAGATTTTGCGATAGCCACGTAAAGTTCTCGGTCTTTACCTGGCTCTAACGCCTCAGCTACTAATGAGAATTTTTCATAACCGCGGGCTTCAATAACGCCAGCAATTAACAGGCGATCCATAAAGTACTCGTCGGTACCCTTACGAAAATGACCACGAAGTTGATTGATGTAAGGATCTTTATGATCTTTTTCCAATGGTGAATTACGGGCATGTAGTAATTTAAGCACTTGCTTAAAGTGGATCAATTCTTCAATCGCCAAATCAATCATTGCTTTGGTTAATTTTGGACGATCAGGGTAATGAGACAGCATTTTCATTGCCATGCCTGATGCTTTTTTTTCAGCGGCAGCATGATCTTGCAAAAAGGCCGTAAAATCTGCCATAACAGCATCGGTCCAAGCCTGAGGTGTGTGATATTTTAATTCAAACATAATTTATCGCAGCGATAATAAAAAAATAGAGTTTACCCTAAATTGAGCAAAAACGGATCACAATTTGTGCCTGGTTGACATTAGTTAATGACCGGTAGCACTTCCGATACTTGGTCATCGAGCATTTGTAACACTGATTTAAAGCCATATTTAGGCTGCCAGTCCAATTCTTGCTGAGCGGCACTTGAGTCGTAAACACGGTCAATTTTTTGTGGCAGGCTCCAACCGCGCTTGGAAAATTCAGCACTAAGATCAGGAGCCAGTTGAGCCACTAGCGCAGCAGGGTTGTTGAAAAGCTCAGTGCAATGGTGACGTTCAAAAGGCGTCGCTGCTGAGATTATAAAGCGTCTAAAGCCTGGCAACCGTTTATCGATAGCTAAGGAGTGAGCACAAGCAACATCACGGGGGTCAACTCCACGGTTAAGCCGATATAATGCCATTAAATCGGCAGGCTCTGGAAAGCTGCGCGACATTTGAAGTACGGTCACCGCAATGTTGTGTTGCTTCGATAATTGCTCAAGCAAGGTTTCAGCGGCTATCTTGCTCCGATGATAAATTGTTTTTGGTTGCGGTGTAACACTTTCATTAATCCAACCTGTGGTATTTTTAGGGGTTGATGCCTTGCCGTAAAGTGCGGTGGTGCTGGTAAATACGAAGTGCTTTATACCTTGCGCTGCACCTAACTTAAACAAGCGTTCAGTAGCAGCAACGTTAATGTCGTTAAACTCATTATCGCTGACCAAGCCAACGTGCGGCGCGTGCAGGGCGGCAGTATGCACAATGACATCGACTGAGTTAAGAGCCTGTTTTATAAAATTGTCATCACGAATATCGCCAATTAGATCAACGGTTGAGCAGGGAAGGCGGTCGATGCCAATAACTTGATGCTGTTGCATTAACTTGATATAGATAGCGCGGCCAATTCTGCCTGTGGTACCGGTGATTAAGATTTTCAAACGATTATGCTCTAACAAGGTGAAGTGTGATCATACGTTAATATGGCCTTAGTTCAATAACCAACCGTCAAAATAGCATGCTTAATGGTTTCAATGTTGACTCTGAGGGCTTTAGCTATACGGGGTCGACTTTGCCAGCTTTGTGGGTCGAGGCGATTTTTAGGGGGTGTTTGACTTGTTTCCAAGCGGTGACTTTGCCGCCAATGTTGAGTTGTTCAAATGTTGTTTTGGCTGATTTAACCCCGAGAAAGTCGATTAGTTGCTGATAACTGTCACTAGCACTAACATCAATGGTTAATAAATCATTGGGACGGTTGCTAAAGTAAGCACTCACTCCTTGCTGGTGGCGTTGGTAACAAGAGGTTAAAAACTGATCTTGCGCGATATTATCTAAAGTTAAGGGACTAAAAATATCGTTATAACAACGTTTTAACGTTGGGTTAAAGCCGCCATCGCTGCGTTGTAAATTATGGTACATCCGCTCTAATAATTGGCGTATTGAAGGTAACCAACTGGTTAATTCGCGGCTTAAATAAATAAACTTGGCATTGGGATAGCGTTGATCAAGTTGCTGATAGTCACAAAATATCGGGGTGTCGGCAATGACCTGAGCTTGCTCCATACACAGGTTGGTGTAGGCGGTATGCGCAGTGGTAAACCCTAAATCAAGCATCGCTGCACAAACGCTAGTCGTGGCGGTGCGTGGCAACCCGATAATAAAAATTTTGTTAGCGCTCACTATCATATACTCATCGTCGATAAAGCGGGGATGATAAGGAAATCCCCACTCAATTGACACTGTTTTTTAATCGTTATCTAAAGATAGTAAGTATAAATGGGCGGCGCTCCAGCTAAAGTTTGTCGCGCCCTGGACCTGACCAGTGATCGGATTATAATTTTCTCGAATCGCGGCATCGTCTTTAAGTCCTTGCGCGTGAGTATATAGTTTGTTGAGTAGTTGCTGAGCCTGTTGCTGATAACCGTAATTTTTAAGTCCGATCACCCCAA
>JABSRS010000002.1:23908-33982 GCA_013214885.1 Gammaproteobacteria bacterium | reverse complement strand
GGACCATCTTGACCAAACCCAGTGATTGAGCAATAAATTAACTGCGGGTTGAGTTTGCTAATACTAAGATAGTCCAGACCATATTTCTTTAAGCCGCCAACTTTGTAATTCTCAATCACGACGTCAGCATCCGCAATCAGTTGCTTGACTATTGCTTGACCTTGATCGGTCGTAATGTCGAGGGATAATGATTTTTTGTTACGATTAGCACAATGAAAATAGGCAGCTTGGGCAGGTTGCTCAGCCGTAGCGGCGTTAATAAACGGCGGTCCCCATAAACGGGTGTCATCACCAGTTTTTGGCCGTTCAATTTTGATCACTTGCGCGCCAAAGTCAGCGAGCATTTGCGAGGCCCAAGGCCCCGCCAATATTCGGCTTAAATCGACAACTTTTATGCCAGCTAATGCGCCTGACATCGTTAACAGAACGCCTGAATGCCAGTGATTGCGCGGCCAAGAATTAGTGCGTGAACGTCGTGAGTGCCTTCGTAGGTATTAACCGCCTCAAGGTTCATCATATGACGGATCACGCCAAACTCATCGCTGACACCGTTGCCACCATGCATGTCGCGGGCAACGCGAGCGATGTCGAGGGATTTACCGCAGTTATTGCGCTTTAACAGCGAAATCAATTCAACGGGACACTGGCCTGCGTCCATTAAGCGTCCCATCTGCAAACAACCTTGTAAACCAAGGGTTATTTCGGTTTGCATATCAGCGAGTTTCTTTTGGATTAGCTGATTGGCTGCTAGTGGTCGATTAAATTGTTTGCGATCTACCGTGTAATTCCTGGCCGCATTAAAACAAAATTCTGCTGCGCCCAATGAACCCCACGCGATGCCGTATCTCGCTTTATTGAGGCAACCAAAAGGTCCCGCCAGCCCTTTGATATCAGGAAATATATTAGCGTCAGGCACCATCACGTCAGCCATCACAATTTCACCCGTGATCGATGCGCGCAGTGAAAACTTGCCTTCAATTTTCGGTGCTGATAAGCCAGCCATCCCTTTTTCTAAGATAAAACCACGGATCACCCCGTCTAACTTAGCCCAAATCACAAAAACATCGGCAATTGGCGAGTTGGTGATCCACATCTTGTTGCCCGTGAGAAGGTAGCCGCCATCGACCTTGGTGGCGCGAGATAACATTGACGCTGGATCGCTACCCGAGTCAGGTTCCGTTAACCCAAAACAACCAATCCATTCGCCCGACGCTAGTTTTGGCAAATACTTTAATCGTTGCTCTTCGCTGCCATAGGCATAAATTGGGTGCATGACGAGCGATGACTGAACACTCATCGCGCTGCGATAGCCACTGTCGACCCGCTCAACCTCGCGGGCAATTAAACCGTAACTGACATAATTGATATCGCTACCGCCATATTGGCTCGGCAAAGTCGCCCCGAGTAAACCAAGCTCACCGAGTTCACGCATAATTTCACGATCAAAATGTTCGTGACGATTAGCTTCTAAGATCCGTGGCTGTAATTTTTGCTGGCAGTAAGCATGAGCGCTGTCTCTAATCATTCGCTCTTCTTCAGTTAGCTGATTATCAAGAAACATCGGATCTTGCCAATTAAAAGGGGTTAACGATTTGCTCATATTATTGCTCCAAATAAGTATATGCGGTTACCTTACTCTTAATAATATGATTAATCTTGATTTAGCTTAGAACAATGCTCACTAACAACCCTCTATGATTGGGATTTTAACTCGGTTAATCCACTGAGTAATAAATCTAAATTTGGACGAGTATAAGGATTGTTCGCGATATCAGACAATACAATTTGGCTTTGCTCATCGACGATAAATAAAGCTGGCTCAGCAAAAGGATGGTTAGTTTCATGAAAATCTTTGGGCATAGAAAGGTGTAAATTCAATTGATACATGTGCTCAACCGATAATTCACAAGCAATAGGGAAAGATACTGTTAATTTTTTTAAATGTTGCTGTAGCTGTTCGCGGTTATCGGCAGAAGCTGCAATAATCGTAATACCAATGTCAGCAAACTGCTGATGAAAAGAATTGAGTAAGTTTAAAAATTCAGTACAGTTTTTGCTATGATGACCACGATAAATAATCACCATCGTCCAATCAGAGATTAAAGAGTGATTAGTTAGTTCGATGATGTGACCATTAATAGTCTGCAGTATTATCCTGGGGAAGCTCTCAAGCGATGTTAACTTAGAATTCAGCATGGTGGTTCCATTTTTTAAGTTATGTCCATATAGCTTAAAGTATAGAATTCATTGTGATCTTTGCTCGAAAATCGTACATATAATAGGCGGTCAACCTTTAAGTCATTGTTTCAAAGTTAAATTAATCGCTCAATGATTGAGCGTTGGTCATTGATTTTGTGATTAATCACCGTTCGACTAATAATTATTTATCAGTCTCAAGTTGTTCTACCCGCGATTTTAGCTTCTGACCAGCTCTAAATGTCACTACACGCCGTGCTGAGATTGGGATGTCTTCACCCGTTTTGGGGTTTCGGCCTGGACGTTCAGATTTATCACGCAAATCAAAATTGCCAAAGCCCGAGAGTTTTATCTGTTCACCACTTTCGAGTGAGCCACGTAATTCCTCGAAGAATAATTCGACCATCTCTTTTGCTTCTTTTTTATTAAAATCTAGTTTTTCAAATAAATATTCAGCCATCTCGGCTTTAGTTAAGGCCATAAACTAGTCTCTTAATTTTGCGCCAAATGAATCACTCGCAGCCGCTATTGCTTTGTCGACTACTCGTGCGATTTCTTGTTCTTCTAATGTGCGTGTCGTGTCTTGCAGTGTTAATGCTATTGCCAGGCTCTTAAAACCTTCCTCAACACCCTGTCCATGATACACATCAAATAAGTTTATTCCAACTAACTGATTTTCGCCAATATTTTTAATGGTTTTTATGACATCATTCGCATTAATTGATTCATTAACTACCAAAGCGATGTCACGTCTGTTTGCAGGAAACTTAGACAGGGCACCAGATACTGGTAATTTACGTTTCAAAATTGCACTTTGTTTTAATTCAAAAACAATGGTACGACCATTAAGGCCAAGTGCTTTTTCATGCTGTGGATGCACTGCGCCGATAAAGCCAACTGCTTCACCATTAAGGAAAATCTCAGCAGATTGCCCTGGATGGAGTGCACTTAGCTCGGTTTTTCTAAATTCAAAATTGGCTGAATCACAGGTTAATTCGAGTAATGCTTCAACATCGCCTTTTAAATCAAAAAAGTCAACTCCACGGTTTTCGATATCCCAATGTTCTTCACTGGTATTACCAGCAATAACCCCAGCAATCATTGGATCTTGAGAGATCCCATGTTCACAGTTGGTATCAGGGTAAAAACGTAGTCCCGTTTCAAATAGACGAATACGTGGCTGTTGGCGCTTTTGGTTATAGCTAACAGCTTGTAGTAGCCCAGTCCAAAGACTAACACGCATTGCCGACATATCTGCTGATATCGGATGCGGTAACATTTTTGGTTCAAGAGTCGGAAACAACACTTTTTGTGCCTTAGGGTCAACGAAGCTATAAGTGATTGCTTCGTTAAAGCCACGACCAGTCATTACTTGGCGAACTTTGCTTAGTGATAAAGTCGCTTCGTTATGCTTGGTCATTGACAATGTCGCCGTTGGCGAAACATTTGGAATATTGTTATAACCATAGACCCGAGCAAGTTCTTCGATTAAGTCAGCTTCGATGCTGATATCAAAGCGATATAGCGGTGCAACACACTGCCAACCTTGATCGGTGGTTGATGTTTCAACGCCTAATAAGTTTAAGATTGACACGACCTGCTCGTCTGCAATTTTAATCCCTAACACGCGTTCAATGCGGTGACGACGTAGCTCAATAACGGCTTGGGTCGGAATATTTTCTGGCGAAACAGCTTCGACGATCGGGCCCGCTTGACCACCAACTATTTCCAATAGTAAGTTAGTCGCACGCTCCATCGCTTCAAACTGCTGCAACGGATCAACACCACGTTCATAACGATGTGACGCGTCAGTATGGAGACCGTAGGTTCTCGCTTTACCAGCAATCGCTAGCGGCGCAAAAAAGGCACTTTCTAAGAAGATATCCTGAGTTTGTGCTGTTACACCGCTATCTTGGCCACCGAAAATACCCGCAATCGCCAGTGCTTTAGTATCGTCGCTAATCACTAATGTTTGATCACTTAGCTTAACTTCTTTGCCATCAAGTAATGTAAGTGGCTCATTAGCCGTAGCCATACGAACATTAATACCACCGTCTATCTTCGCTAAATCAAAAGCGTGCATCGGGTGACCAAGTTCTAATAATACGAAATTGGTAACGTCAACAACAGGATCGATAGAGCGCGTACCACAGCGGCGTAATTTCTCGATCATCCATAATGGCGTTTCAGCGTCAAGGTTAATACCTTTAATCACGCGGCCAAGATAGCGAGGACACGCAATAGGAGCATCGATATTGATAGCAACCACGTCATCAATGGTGACAGGTGCATCATTAATTTCAATCGCTGTAACGTCCATTGAGTTTAATACCGCAACTTCTCGAGCAAGACCCTTGATCCCAAGACAGTCAGCACGGTTCGCGGTTAAATCAACATCAATCGTTACATCGTCAAGCGACAAATACTCGCGCAAGTCAGTCCCAATTGGGGCATCGCTTGGCAGTTCCATGATGCCATCATGTGATTCACCCATACCGAGTTCGCTAAATGAACACAACATGCCAAACGAAGGTTGGCCGCGCAATTTAGCTTTTTTGATTTTGCAATCGCCAGGTAATACCGCACCGACTTGGGCCACAGCAACTTTAATGCCTTGACGGCAATTAGGTGCGCCAAAAACGATGTCGATTAACTCATCGCCACCGACATTAATTTTTGTTACTTGGAGCTTGTCAGCATCTGGGTGACGTCCACATTCAACCACCTCACCGACAACAACCTTGGTGAACATCGCCGCAACAGGTGCAACGTCATCAACTTCTAGGCCAGCCATTGTAATTTGATCAGCAAGTTCTTGTGAGGTAATCGCTGGATTAACCCACTCTCTTAGCCATGATTCACTAAATTTCATTGATAACTTGCCTTATTTAAACTGTTGTAAAAAACGAATGTCATTCTCGAAGAATGCACGAAGATCGTCAACGCCATAGCGCAACATCGTAAGACGCTCAACACCCATTCCAAATGCAAACCCAGTATAAACATCAGGGTCAATGCCAACTGAACGTAGGACATCTGGGTGAACCATGCCACAACCTAGCACTTCTAACCAACCGTTTTTACCTTTTACATCGACTTCAGCAGAAGGTTCAGTAAACGGGAAATATGAAGGGCGGAATCTGATCTCTAAGTCTTCTTCAAAGAAGTTATTTAAGAAATCATGCAAGATACCTTTAAGTTGAGTAAAGCTGACATTCTTATCAACCATCAAGCCTTCAACTTGGTGAAACATTGGCGTGTGAGTTTGATCATAATCATTACGATAAACGCGGCCAGGAGAAATAATGCGCAGCGGTGGCTGCTCAGTTTCCATGGTTCTTATTTGGACACAAGAGGTCTGGGTCCGTAATACCGTTTTAGGATCAAAGAAGAAAGTATCATGATCTTCACGTGCTGGGTGATGCGCTGGAATATTTAGTGCATCGAAGTTATGAAAATCATCTTCAACTTCAGGGCCCGCTTTAACTTCAAAACCTAGTTCACCAAAAAACGATTCAATGCGCTCAATGGTCCGGTTAACAGGATGAATGTTACCGATACTGGCACGACGTCCAGGTAAGCTTACATCAATCGACTCCTGTGCTAACTTTGCATTCATTTGCTCAGTACGCATCAACTCGCCTTTAGCTGCAATCAGCTTTTGAACTTGTTGTTTGGCATGGTTGATTAATTGACCAGCTTTTGGTCGCTCTTCGGCCGATAGTTTACCCAAAGATTTTAATTGTTCTGTCAGCTGACCTTTTTTACCTAAAAAGGAGACCCGTACTTGATCTAAAGCGTTAAGATCCGCAGCTTGATTGATCTCAGCTGCCGCTTGCTCAACGATTTGTTCTAAATGCTGCATTAAGCTATCCCGTTAGCGAAACGATCTAATTCGTTTCTTGAGTTAATTGTTTGACAAAGTTGGACAATTCTACGCGATAGCAAGTTTAATAGCTAGGCACAATGGCGTTTAAAGCCTTTTTATGTGTTGATTAATACGCTAATCGATGTGATATTATTCACAGCGATTTAAATCGATTAATTTTAGTCAAATGAGCTCAAAATCAATTTCCCGATATTGCCATTAGCTTGAATTTTTGCAAAGGCAAGCGCAACTTGTGAGTAGTTATATTGACTGTCAATAACTGGCATTAATTTGCCGCAGTCAAATTGTGACAAAAACTGCTGTGAGAAATTGCTGATCAGCTGGGCCTTATATTGATAGTCTCTATTGCGCAATGTGGTGCCACTGACGGTAATTCTTTTAGCCAGTAATTTCGCAAAATCGAAATCTTGACCCATTCTGCCGCCGAGCATGGCTAAGCTAACCAGTGTGCCATCGAGGGCAATGCTGCTTATGTTCTTGGTCAGATAACTCGCGCCAATAAAATCAATCACAATATCAACCCCCTGTCCCTGCGTTTGTTGCTTAATATATTCGCAAAAATCAACCTCGGTATAATTAATTAAATCATCAGCACCAAGCTGGGCTAGAGCGGCTAACTTTTTTTGGCTACTAGCAGTGGTGAAAACTCTCGCTCCAGCGCTTTTAGCCAACTGAATCGCTGCGCTACCTACCCCACTGGCACCTGCATGGATTAGGACGTTAACAGCGCCTTTATTTAGCCTGCTATTTAGTTGCCCGATCTCAAACAGACATTGATAGGCGGTGATAAACGCCTCAGGTATTGCTGCACCTTGGACAAAACTCAAATTATCTGGAATGGTGAGCACACAACCGACGTCAACACAGACTTGCTGGGCATAACCGCCGCCAGCCAGTAATGCCATTACCCGATCACCCACTTCAAATTCACCAGTCGCTGGGGCTGACAGCACAACGCCAGCAACCTCCAATCCAAGGATCGAACTTTCTCCTGCTGGCGCGGGGTATTTACCGGCCAACTGCAGCAAGTCAGCGCGGTTAATCCCGCTGGCTTTTATCTCAATTAGCACTTCATTTGGCTTTGGTGTTGGATTATCGGTCGTGCCAACGTGCAGCTGACCGTGTTGGACCTTGACGTACTTCATTGATGGCTCACTTTTAAATAAACTATATCAATGATTTTACATCATTTATAGTGGCCATCGCATCATTATTATCAGGCAATAATGATGGCGGATAGAGTGCTTGAGATCGCAAAATTAATCACCAAATCTATCAGTGCATTGTCTACACACTATATACCCGTGCTACCTGGAAATGCGTGATTTCAGCAATTCGAGAAGCGTGCCAAATGCTAGGCATAATATGTGCAGTTTAGTTATTCTAAATAAATAGATTATAACAACGCAGTTGGTCGCTTATCGCCTTGCCCTACGGGAGCTTGGGTAGAAAACGATTACCGCGTTATGATTCATAATCAGGGAATAACCATGAATTAAAAATCATGCCTTGTACTCGTATCCTACCCAAGCTCTGAAACCTGAATTTTCAAGTAGCACGGGTATTACTACTGCTGCTTTAATGTAATCGAGTGCGCAATTTTCGTGACCGTTTCAAGTGGTGCTTTTCCGACGACTGTAATATCAATATTAGATTGACGATGACGAGCAACTGCGATCCCGCCCTCAGTAATGATCCGCTCTGGAAATGATATTTCACCAGCTAATGCCACATAAACTGATATTTCGGTGAGGCCATCGCTCAGCATTAAATAATCGACTGACTGCGCTGTTTTGGTTAATCGATGGCTGTCTGTCGCCGTGACTTGATACCCTTGAGGCAACCAGTTAAATTGCCAACGTGAATTTAAATTTTCACTGGGTAAAATGGTCAATGGTAATGGCTTAGTGTTAACTAACGACGTTAACCCTTTAGTCGGTTGCTTAGCCACTTCAACTTTAATAACCTGCATCTGCTCGACTAAGTTATTATTCAAATCATATGAGTCATAACGCAGTAATAATGAACTTTGACTATCGAGCCATAATACATAATTAAAGCGATGTTGATCTTTTGATTTTAACCGTACCAACTGCACCACACGCCCAGCAACTCGACCTTTACCCGCCAAGGACAAGGTATAGTTATCGGTAATAACTTGCTGTTTATTGATAAAGAACGACGGCGATGGCATCGCAATAATGTCAGCTTTAACCGTGTATGGCTGCGTATCGGGATCAATATAGGTCACATGATCATCAATCCGATAACTATGGCTGACAGCCCCCGTTAACGATCCAATGTAGACCACCTGCTTATTATCAACCACCCCGTGTTCAAACGAAAATGATTGAATGCGATTACGCTGTAAATGAATAATTGAAAGTTGAAAATTATGATCAGTATAGGCGTGGCTCATTTGCTCGAGCCATTGCAGCGGAGTTTTCTGTGCAATGGCTGACTTTTTGACCACGGTTACTGTTTGAGCTTGATTCACTTCGTTGTTAGTTGCGGCGTCTTGTTCTGCCGCAACAACGTTCAATGTTGCCAAAATAAGGAACATTGACCACCAAAAACCTTTTAGCAAGTTACACCTCTATTGTTGCTTAAGTTCTGCTTGTAACTCAGTTTGAGCAGTTGATAATTTATTTTTGAGCCGTTGCTGTAATACATGATCTTGAATATAGGCATTGACTTGGCGACGCTGCACTAGTCTTTGTTGCTGCTCATTACGCTGCTGTAATTCGTGGCTGGTATTAGCCTGTAAACTCACTGGTGACACAAAACCACCCACTGGGATTGTTTGTAACACTGGCATACTAGAGTTACTGCTTTCATCAATATTTAATTGCTGAACCCCAATCACTAAAGCGGCTGCTACACTTGCCGCAATGCCGTATTGACCTAACTTGCCGAAAAATGGAATCACTTCCGCTTTCTTCTGCTTTAACTTTGTTTTAACGGTTGTTTTGACCGTTGTTTTTGGTGCCATTACCGTAGGCTCAAGCTCGATAGCAGCAGCTACTTTAGCCGCAAAATCAATTGATAGCATTTGAGGTAATTCATCACGGATCACATCACCAATTAAATGATAACGCTCAAAATCCTGCTTTAACTCATTTGAGCCAGCAAGCTCTTTTAGCATTTGATCTGACAACTCATTGCCATCAATAAATGCCGATATTTGTTGTTTCTTTTCACCAACCATAAATAACCCTTTACCTTTGCATTAGTGGTTCAATTTGCTTATCGAGCGCTTCGCGCGCTCTAAATATACGTGAACGAACGGTCCCGACAGGACACTCCATCACATCAGCAATTTCTTCATAACTAAGCCCTTCCAGCTCCCGCAACGTAATTGCGCTACGTAAGTCTTCAGGCAATTGTTCTAATGTTTTAAAAACAACTTTCTTTAACTCTTCTGATAACAGCAACCTTTCTGGGGATGCGTTTTCGCGTAAGTTATCACTACCGTCATAATTTTCAGCATCAACAGCGTCAATGTCTGAAGCTGACGGTCGGCGCTTTTTCGCCACAATATAATTTTTAGCGGTGTTTACGGCAATTCGATATAACCAGGTATAAAAAGCACTGTCACCCCGAAAGTTTGGTAATGCCCGATATGCCTTAATAAAGGCTTCTTGAGCAACATCTTCAACATCGCCTTGATTTTTAACAAAACGACTAACAAGATTAATAACTTTGTGCTGATACTTCCTAACTAATACATCAAATGCAGTCTTATCACCCTGCTGAACCAACTCTACTAATTGTTGGTCTGTTTTTGGTTCGCTCATTCAAGCACTATCTCCAGTTCATTTGCTATTTTACTGATTGCTCGAAGTAAACGCTCAACAATAGACTGACAATTTTTAAAAAAGTTCTAAATTTTATTAAAATATTTATTTTTTTATTCAAAAACCCTCTAGCAGCGGTTTTTATTAGGTAAATAGGGTTATTTTAGCTACCATAGTATACCAAGGCTCCCC